>CAYGAS010000380.1:0-1717 GCA_964347935.1 uncultured Nitrospiraceae bacterium
CCCCACGAGCGGACGTTGTCGACCTGCTGTCGCGGCGCAACGTCATGACGCTTCCGGTGGTTGACCTGGACGGGCATCTGCTTGGCGTCATCCGGCACGATGCTGATCTTGTACAGGCGGTGCAAGAAGAGGCGACGGCGGACATTCAGACCATGGTGGGCGCGAGCAAAGAAGAGCGCGCCCTGTCGACTGCGCTGTTTGCCGTGCGCAAGCGCTTGCCTTGGCTCAACATCAATCTGCTGACTGCATTTCTTGCCGCGGCTGTCGTCGGCCTGTTCGAGAGCACCATTGCCAAGTTCACGGCCTTGGCGGTGCTGCTGCCCGTCGTCGCGGGACAATCGGGCAATACCGGCGCCCAGGCACTGGCCGTGATCATGCGCGGATTGGCACTTCGTGAGATTCGACTGCGACACACCGTGGCGGTGTTGATTAAGGAAACCATCGCCGGTGCCCTAAACGGCATCGCGATTGCGTTTGTTACCGCGCTCGGTGTGTACGTATGGAGCCGGTCGCTCGGTTTATGCGCGGTTATCGCCCTGGCGATGGTGCTGTCGATGGCGATCGCGGGCATGTCCGGGGCCGCAATCCCGTTGATACTGACGGCACTGCGCCAGGATCCTGCCCAGTCATCGTCGATCATCCTAACGACTGTGACCGACGTCGTCGGGTTTTTCAGTTTTCTTGGCCTCGCGACTCTGTTCGCGAGCCTGCTGTAGAGCGCGCGCAGGCTTTATCCCGGGGGCGCAGGATGTCTGCTGATTGCTTGAACGTTTGGCGTATGACAGAAGCGCTTTGATCGTGCCTGCCAAGTCGGCAGGCTCAACCACGCTAGCTTACTTACACAAAACGTCAGCAGTCTGAAGATCGGGGTGCCCCACCGCTTGTCTGAACGTCATGAGATATGCCGAGTTCACATACGCGCTTCGCCCGCTTAACTCTGTACCGGAGAGCTGGAAAGAAGTATTCTTTTCAGGGTTAAACGCAAAATGCGTGGGTCACATCGACCGGTTTGAGCGCAAAGACGAACAGGCCTGGGGAATCCCCCGCACTGGCTAGCTATCGGCCGCTGTATTTCCTTTCTCTAAGTTGCCATCAACCGACAGGACCCCACGTGAAGCGGAGAACTCAACTCAAGCTCGAAGTGTTGCCGCAGCCTGACTACACCACCTGCGGCCCGACCTGCCTACACGCGGTCTACAGCTATTACGGCGATCACATCTCGCTCGAGCGGGTCATCTCCGAAGTTACGCCGCTTCCTGGAGGCGGTACGCTGGCCGTATGGCTGGCCTGCCATGCGCTTCGGCGCGGTTTCTCGGCGGAAATCCACACCTACAACTTACAGGTCTTCGATCCGACCTGGTTTTCGGAGAAAGTCAATATCGAAGAGCGTCTTCGCAACCAGAGAAAGTGGAAGCGCAGAGAAAAGCTAGCACACGCGACGCAGGCCTACTTGACGTTTCTGCAACTCGGGGGCGAGCTCAAGTTTCAGGAGCTCACACCGAATTTGATCCGAGGAATCCTTAGCCTGAAGACCCCCATCCTCACTGGCCTCAGCGCTACCTATCTTTATGGCTGCGCGCGCGAATACGAGGATAACTACGACGACGTACGAGGCGACCCGACGGGGCATTTTGTGGTTCTCAGCGGCTACGACCGTAAGAAGCGTGTCGTCATGGTCGCCGACCCGTTGCAGGACAATCCCCTATACGGCTCCCGG
>CAYGAS010000381.1:0-24310 GCA_964347935.1 uncultured Nitrospiraceae bacterium
CTGTGGCGAGCACATGGAAGCCGAGGGATGCCGCAGCATGTTTCCCATGGAATGGCTATCGATCATCGGCTTGGTCGAGGCGGTGGGGAAATACCCGCAAATCCACTGGATGCGTCGCGACCTGATCAGGCATTTTTTAAGCGATCCCCCGGACCTTTTTGTCGGCATCGACGTGCCCGATTTCAACCTTGGCTTGGAGAGACGATTGCGGGCAGCCGGTATTCCGACCGTTCACTATGTCAGTCCCACGGTTTGGGCCTGGCGTAGCTACCGGATACACAAGATCAAGAAGGCCGTCGACCACATGTTGACCTTGTTTCCATTCGAGGCGCGCTACTACGAAAAGCAATCCCTACCGGTAACGTTTGTCGGCCATCCGCTCGCTGATCAGATCGGCGAGCACATTGATCGCACCGAGGTGCGGGTGCGACTGGGTTTGCCCACGGAAGCTACTATGATCGCTTTGCTACCAGGTAGCCGGATGAACGAGCTGCGCAGGCATGCGGATCTGTTTGTGAAGACGGCGTTGTGGTTGTATCGGCGCAACACCACCCTGTCTTTCGTGGTGCCGTTGGTCAGCAGCGAAATCCGGGATGTGTTCGAGCAGGCATTGAAAAGAAACAAAGCTGAACACTTGCCGCTGACGCTGCTCGATGGCCAGTCGCGCGACGCCATGGCGGCGGCGGATGTGGTCGTGCTGGCGTCGGGTACCGCGGCCCTGGAGGCGGCCTTGCTGCACCGGCTGATGGTTGTCACATACAAGGTATCATTTATCACCTATGTGCTGGTTAAGATGTTCGCGCACATTAAATTGTTTTCCTTGCCGAACAACCTATTGGGGCGGGAGATGGTGCCCGAGCTGATCCAAGCTGACGCGGTACCGGAAAAACTAGGCGCAGCGGTCGAAAATTACCTCAACAACCCGGAAAAGGCACAAGCCATAATCGCGGAGTTGCGCCAGATCGGTGCGCAGCTACGCAAAGGTGCCGATGACAGGGCTGCCGAGGCCGTGATGGGCGTTTTGCAGGCACACGCGGAAAAGGCATGAGTCGAGTGTCGTGCTGATTGCCGGTGTCGATGAAGCGGGCCGTGGCCCCCTCGCGGGACCGGTCGTGGCGGCGGCGGTTGTGCTGGACAGCCGGCATCCGATCGCCGGCCTGGCGGATTCGAAGGTCCTGACGCCGGAGAGACGCGAGACGCTGGCGGCGGTCATCAAGCAGCGAGCACTGGGGTGGGCGCTCGGGCGGGCCGAGGTCGAAGACATAGACCGCTTGAACATCCTGCAAGCCTCGTTATTGGCGATGGGGCGCGCCGTAGAGGCGCTGGCTGTGCGAGCAGACCTGGTCTTGGTCGACGGCAGGATTGCGCCGTGCTTGGGATGCTGGATGCAGACGCTGGTAAAGGGCGACGCCCGAGTGCCGCAGATTGCTGCGGCCTCGGTCCTGGCAAAGGTCGAGCGTGACGCATTGATGTGCGAGCTCGACAGCCGATATCCCGTCTATGGCTTTGCCCGGCACAAGGGTTATCCGACCCGCGCGCATCTGCGTGCGCTTCAGCTCCATGGCGTCACGCCGGTGCACCGGCGCAGCTTTGCCCCGGTGCGCGAGGTCCTGGCATCGAGTGGCGCCTAGTTAAGCGATAGATAACAACTTGCTAGGCGGCAGAGTTAAGGTGTATTCGAGCCAGAATGGCGCCGACGATGGATGGCTAGAGCAGGGGCCAGCGGATTTTCAACGGTGTGCGGATACTGAAGGCCCTGCGACCCCCGCCAACATCTCTGCCCATCAACCGCAGCAGCGCCTGCAGTTCGTCCGCCCGTGCCGTCGCCCGCGCCGTACCCGACAACTGTAACTGGCCACTGCCCAGTACTTGCCAGCGTCCCTGGCCTGTCAGATCCAAGGGGCCTTTGGCCGTTGTTAGCTTGAGGGTTGCCTCCTTGCCCCGTGCGTCGATGTCGACGCGGTAGTCGCCGAGTGGCCGCAAGGCCGAGAGATCGCTGCCGGCTTGGTCCCAATAGAGCTCCGCGGCGCCCTGCAGGCCAGCCCGACCCAAAGCGAGGGAGTCGGTGCGCAAACGCAGCTGTCCTTGAGGTGCAAACAGGCTGGCCGGCGGATAAAAGAGGGTCGCCAGCTGCGCCGATGCCGACATCCGTGTCTCGCTAAGAGATAGCCGCCAGGGTGTCAGCGTAACATTGGCAAATAAATCGCTTTGCTGTCCGCTCAAGCGTACCTGCGTGTGCACCTGGAGCAACAGCAAGCGTGCAGCGCTGAGGCGCCAGTGTGCCCTGCCAAGCTCGTGATCGCTGCCCTTGTTGTCGGACACGTAAAGCCGACCCGCGCCGACCCAAGCGCTGCCCGCTGTTTGATCGAGGAGCACCTTGCCTTGGCTCAGGTGTTGCAGGCCCCAAGCGAGCCAGCTGGCCGGCAGCGTGGCAAGCAGAAACGCCACATAGGCCAACACCCCGAAGAAGAGGTAACGTTTTTTCATGTCCCGGCAGCTAGCAACAGCAGGCGCGCATTCACCATGCCGGCCTCTGCCTGCGCCGTGATCGAGACGTTTTGGGCCCGTACGCTCGCGTCGCGCTGCAGATCAGCAAGCCAGCGTAGCAAGGCATCGAAGGCGACCGCATCGAGTGACACGCGTACACCATTGCTGGGATCGGGTTCCATGCGGGTGATGTACTGGCGCAGCTGATGTTCCGTAGCAGACCTCTCCAGTGTGGTGAGCAGATTACCGGCATTGGCGCTCACCGGTGCTCGCGCCCGCAGGCGCGCAATTTCTTGCGCTTGTGCACGCATGACAAGGAGCTGCTCGTGCTCCTTGGGCACGAGCACACGCAGCCGCGAGAGATCCCGTTGCACCGGCACCCATAAGAGGGCGTACCCTAACAGGATGAGCGCGAGTGTACCGCCCCCGGCGAGAGCGACGCGTTCGCGCGGGTGCAGCGCGCGCCAGCGACTGTACAGCTGTAGTAGCCACTCTTTCATTCGTCTTGACGTACTCCGCGGTTCGCGCGTGGTTCGATACGCAGTCGTCCTTCCACACCGGAGCCCTGGGTGTTGGCCGCAAGCACCTCGGCACGAATCTTGCCCGTGGCATTGACCGTGTTCTTTATCTTCTCGAGTGCCTCGAAATCAGGCAAACGCAACTCCAAGGTTACTTTGGAATCCGCGTATTTCAGCGTGCGCAGGCTTGCCTGTGTGTTTGCCTGCAAGGTGGGGGCGACACTGGCTAGCAAAGGCAAAAAGTCGTCGCGTGCTGCACCCCCAGTTTGCGCGCGAAGCGCGTCCAGACTGCGATCCATCTGCAGCGCAGGGTCCAGGACGACCTTGCTATCGGGAAAGGTCTGTCGAAACAATCCGATCATCGCTGCCTGCTGAGCGCGGTGTTGGCGTTCGAGTTGCCACCATTCCCAAAAGGACAGACCAAGCGTACCCACAAGCCAGACGGCCATGATCGCGGCTGCAGGCAAGAGCGGGCGCAGGCGATTGCGAAGCCCCCGGGTCGGCGCGAACTCGCCTTGAAGCAGGTTCAGCGGCGGCACAGTGCTCATGCGGGCGTCCCACAAGGACTCGCGCGCGAGAGTAACCTCGAGTTGCAAGGCCGCCGCCCACGCATCGGCGGCCAGTGCCGGCGGCGCGTTGAATACCGTTATGCGGGCCGGACGGCTGGCCGATTCGGCTGCCTCCTGTAGGGCGGCTGTCAGCAAAGGGGGCGCCGTGTCGGTTGTCGCCGGGCATACGAAGCCCGCATAAGGCCCACTGCGCACCCAGATCCAGTCGTCAACGAAGGCCAACGCCCAGTCATCCACATCCAATGGCAGGGACAGCGTGGCTGGGCACAGGCGAGAAGGCTGTAAGCGCGCAGATCGCATTGACTGCAGCCATTGCTGTAAGCGCTCCCGGGCGGTTACCGCCACCGCCAGCATGTCGTCATGCTCGCGTTGGTAGGCAAAGTGGAGCTGGGCAGGATCGCCAAGGAGTTGGTCCTCCAAGGCGTAGGGCAATGCCTGCGCGATCTTGCGGGCGCTGCGGGTCGGCAGGCGAATACGCGTGACCACCGTATCCGCAGGGGGTGTCCAGACCAAAAGCATGTTCCAGCGCGGGCCGGCTGGCAGTTCAGCCAAATCGGCGACGAGTCCATGATCGATCTGGGTAGCGGTCCGTGTGGTCCAACGAATCGGCGCACCGCTCTCCGGCCAGCCGTGCGGTAGAAATAGTTCCAACACGTTGCCCGCAAGGCGCGTGGCAGGAGGAACAGGGTGCCACAGTCCTTGAGGTTGTTCAGCCATTGCCATCGCCTGTGCTGACGATCAGTTCCTGTTGTTGCCACAGTATCTGCACTGGAGCGCCAGCCCGACGCTGTAGCAAGGCGCGACTGCGCCGTTGTGCCCGACCAAACATCGTGGCGACGTTGACCTCGAAGTAAGCGCTGCGTACATCGTAGGACACCTTGGGCAACCCCGCATCCGGAGGCAGACGTTTCTTGAAATCCTCGACGGATTTGAAAGGATCGTCTTTGCGTTGATCGATCAGGGTTTGCGCTTCCGCCAACGACAATGTCTGGATCATGGCCTGCAACAGTTCGGCCGAGGTCGTGTTGACATTGATCGCTGTGCTGCTCGGCAAGGCGGTGACGAACGGGCGGAGTTTGCTGATGATGTCGGCGCTGTATCCTCGTACCCGGTACAGCTCGTCCACACTTTGCAGCCGCTGGTTGGCGGCCCGGTAGGGTGGTTCATGCGCCAGGTAGTCAATGTCCTCGGCACCGCTAGGCTGCGTCGAGCTGTCGGTATCGAGCCAGTCGACCAGCGTGTCCGCGAGCTCGATAGGCAATTCCCGGCTTTGCAGCAGACGGCGGAACACCTCCAGATCGTCCGCGCTCACACCGGCATCGCGCGATAGGTTATTCAGATTGAAACGTCCCTGCGCATCGACGATCTGACCCGTCACGAGACCGCCTTCCGCCGGCAAGGGCGGGAGGACCTGCGCCCAGGCTTGGGTCAAATCATCGGTATTGTTGTCCTTTGCATCGAGCGTCAATATTATCGCCGCCCATTCCAACGCACCATGGCGCACGGCTTCTGCCTGTGCGCGCTCCCTTAGATTCTGTGCCTGTCGTAACCATACGTGCTCATTCAGTCCGACATAGGTCGCAGCCGTGGCAATCACTGCGACAATCAATAGGGCGGTTACGACTGCCACGCCGGATTGGCGTAGAGGCGCTGAGCGCGGCAGACCCTGCATGTCAGCCGTTTCAACCATTGACGGCAAAAAACCGGGTAATTTCGCCACGCCCTTGCAGTTGTAGGGTCAGCTCGAGCCCGCGCGGAAGCGCGGCGCTCACGCCCTCAGCGGGCCATTGGTCCAGCCAATCATCGGTAGTCCCCAAGAAGCGCACGCTGAACGACTCCACTTCTTTCAGCAATAGGGTCTCCACAGGTTCGGTTTGCGGACTACGATCCAGCACCGGCCAGACCAGCCGCACCAGCGTGTCATCGCGCAATCGATACCCCACGCGCTGTAACACCGTGTGCGCCCCCTCGCTCAGCTCCAGCACACCGCCACGGGTGAGCTCGAGGGTGGGTTCGGCTAGCGCCCGCGTATCTGTTGGTTGGCCACGCAGCGGCGGTAGCACATTGCCATCGATGTCGCGCACGGACCGCGGGCGCGTCTGCGCCAGATCGTCTTCTAGCCGTAGCATGACCAGTGAAAGCGTACGCCAGAATAGCTGCTCACGTTCGATGTGGTCCCGCTGTGTCAGGATCTGATCGAGCGCACCATAAGCCATGACTGAGAACAGGGCGAATATCGCCACCGCTACCACCAGCTCGAGTAATGTCAGGCCTTTTTGCTTGCGCATGTGCACGATCTCAGGGCTTACTGTTTGGATCGCGTACGAAACCGACCAAGCGCGCCAGTACGTTGTTACCGTCGGCATCGCGCACCTCCACCTCGATGCGGCGCATCTGTGGTGCCGGCGTCGTTAATACTTTCTCCTGCCAACGCCAGTTACGCCCGGCCATCTCGCGCGTGCCGGTGACGGTCTTGGTCTCTGGCCAGTCGCGACGCATTTGGTGCAGGGCGAGCTGGTCTTGCGCAATCCAAAGAGCAATGCTTCGGTCGCGCAGGCCTGCCGTGTTATCGATGGACTGGTTGATGGTGCGCATGAAAGCCGCCAGCGGCACTGCCAATATTGCAAGCGCGATTAGCAGCTCAACAAGCAAAAAGCCCCGCTCGCGTCTAGGATTCTGCATGACCCGTTTGCGGCGAGACCGAACGGATACCCTCATTCAATGACCCCTTGATTTGCCAACGGGCCGTGCCCTTACTCAGCGTGATCGAGAAATCCTCCATCTCACCGCTGGGCTGCAGCAGAATGGCGCGTTGTTCCTGCTGTTCATTGCCGGCGATCTCGATGGCGCTAACCGTGATTCCCGGGCCAAGCTCACGCGGGCGAAGCAACTCGTCACGGATAATGGGAGCGAGGGTACCGGCATCGTTCAGACGCAGGAAATGGTAACCTCGCTCTTCGAGCTCGAGTGCAAGCACCTGCCCATCGAGTATGGCGTCCTGCTGCGCGGCATTCATGAGCAGTGCCAGCCGGTCAGCCTCGTCGCGTACCTCGCTCCTGTCATCGGTACCCAGGTTGATGGCCACCATGCCGATGATGATCGATAGCAACAGCACGACGACCACCAGCTCGATCAGCGTAAAGCCGCGGCTCGCAAGCAATGAGCCTAGTGTAGGGCCTACCCGTTTGCGGCTCATTCGAGCGCCCAAGAGCCGATGTCAGCGTTGATGCCTTCACCGCCGGGGGCGCCGTCCGCGCCCAGACTGAAAATGTCGATCTCGCCGCGGACACCGGGGTTAAGGTACTGGTATTCGGTACCCCAGGGGTCTTTGGGCACGCGGTCCAGATAGCCACCTTCCTTCCAGTTTCGCGGGATGATACCGGTGTCAGGCTTCTGCACGAGTGCCAGTAGGCCTTGTTCGGTGCTTGGGTACACGCCATTGTCCAGGCGATAGAGCTTGAGCGCACTCATAATGCCACGAATGTCACTCTTCGTCGCAACCACGCGGGCCTCGTCAGGACGTTCCATAATGCGCGGAACCACGAGGGCAGCCAGAATCCCCAGTATCACCACCACGACGAGTATCTCGATTAACGTAAAACCCGCATAGCGATGGCGCCGGCAAGCTCTAGCCTTGGAATAGTAGGTCCTTCGTCTGTGTTTCATCGCAGTAATTGGTTCATTTGGAAAATCGGTAACAGCATGGCGAGCACAATGAAACCCACGATGACCCCCATGACAAGAATCATCAAGGGTTCCATCAAGGCGGTAAGCGCCTTCACCCAGTTCTCAAGCTCGCGCGTCTGCGCCTCGGCAGCACGCGCCAGCATCAAGTCAAGCTTGCCGCTGGCCTCGCCGCTGGCGATTAGATGGATGACCAAGGGGGGGAACAACTTCGCCCGATCAAGCGCGCGCGCCAGGCTGCCGCCCTCACGCACTTGACGCAAAGCATCTTCGACGGCGGCGCGCATGGGCAAGTTGCTCACCACCATGACGGCGGATTGCATGGCCTGTAACAGAGGAATCCCACTGGCCGTCAGTATGCCTAGTGTGCTGGCAAACCGCGCCGCGTTGAGGCCGCGTATCAGTCGCGCCACCAGCGGTGTCTTTAACAGTAAGCTGTGCCAGCGGTAGCGCACGCGAGCGCTACGAAGGGCCAGGCGTGTCAGAATCAACACGGCGGCGAGTGCGACCGCCCACCAGATACCGCCTGCGCGCACGAAGTCACTAGCGCCGATTAGCATGCGTGTCACCAGTGGCAGCGTCTGGCCCGTATTCTCGAAAACGCGCGTCACTTGGGGTACCACCGTGACAAGCAAAAAACCGACAATGCCGGCGGCGATGAGCGTAACCAATGCGGGATAGATAAACGCCAATATGACCTTTTGCTTCAGCGCCTGACGCTCTTCGGTGTAGTCAGCAAGCCGTTCGAGCACTTGATCGAGTTTGCCGCTCTGCTCGCCGGCATCGATCATGTGACGGTACAGTCCGGGAAAGGCGTGCGGAAACGTGGCCAGACTGTTGGCGAGCGAACGGCCTTGCAGGACACTGCCGCGTACCCCGGCAAGCACCTTGCGCGTGCGCGCCGATTCGGTCTGGTCAATAAGCGTGTTCAGGGACTCCTCGATCGTCAGCCCGGCGTGGACCAAAGTAGCAAACTGACGCGTCAGCAGTGCGAGTTCGGCGCTCGACATGCCGTGGCGCAGACGGCCCTGGCCATCTGCCGTGGCCGTCGTCTCGCCGGCGATGGTATCGACGCGCAAGGGCATGAGCCCGCGGTCGCGCAGCAGCGAACGCACTTGACGCTCGGCATCGCCTTCGATAACGCCCTTGACCGTGCGCCCGCGCAGATCAAGCGCCTGATACTCGAATGCCGCCATTATTTATTCGCGTGCAACGCGCAGTACTTCCTCGAGGCTGGTCACGCCGTCGCGTACCCAGCGCAGGCCGTCCTCGCGAATGCTCTTCATGCCCAGTGTCTGTCCGTGTGCGCGCAGATGCGTTTCACTGCTGCCATCGTGCACGAGGCTGCGAAGCTTGTCGTCCATCGGTAGCAGCTCGAACACGCCGGTACGCCCTTGGTATCCGGTCTGCAGGCAGGCCGGACAACCCACCGGACTGTAAATCGATGCGGTTTCATCATTGCCGTCGGACAGTCCCAGCAGCCGGCGTTCGCCCGCATCCGGCATCCGTGCTCGGCGGCATTCGGGGCAGATCTTTCGTACCAGCCGTTGCGCCAGCACCGCCAGCAGGCTGGACGCGACCAGGAAGGGCTCGACCCCCATGTCGACAAGGCGGGTGACGGCGCCGACGGCATCGTTGGTGTGCAGCGTGGCGAGCACCAGATGTCCGGTCAGGCTGGCCTGTACGGCAATCTGCGCCGTTTCCAGATCGCGGATTTCACCGATCATGATGATGTCCGGATCTTGGCGCAGGATCGCACGCAAGGCCCGGGCGAAGCTCAGCTCGACCTTGCTGTTCACCTGCGTTTGTCCCACGCCATCGAGGTCGTACTCGATCGGATCCTCAACGGTCATGATGTTGTGGCGATCCGTATCGAGGCGCGAGAGCGCGGCATAAAGCGTCGTCGTCTTGCCAGAACCGGTCGGACCGGTTACGAGAATGATTCCATGGGGTTGGTGAATCAGGTGATCGAGTGTGCGCAGTGTATCGTCCGACATTCCCAGACCGGTGAGATTCAGGCGACCCGCCTGTTTATCCAGCAGACGCATGACCACGCGCTCACCGTGGGCGGTCGGCAGTGTCGACACGCGTACATCGACAGGTCGTGCCGCCACACGCAGGGTGATGCGACCGTCCTGCGGCAGTCGTTTCTCGGCGATGTCGAGGTGCGCCATAATCTTCACCCTCGATACGATCACTCGATGCAATGCGTGTTGTGGCTCCAGTACATCGCGCAACACCCCGTCGATACGCATGCGTACGACGGAGCGCGTTTCAAACGGCTCGATGTGAATATCCGAGGCGCCGTCGCGGATCGCTTGCGTCAGCAGCGCGTTAATCAGGCGCACGATGGGCGCGTCGTTTTCGCTTTCGAGCAGGTCCTCAACCTGCGGCAGGTTCTGGGCGAGTTCCGCCAGATCTTGGTCCTGATCCATGTCATCGACGATTTGCATCGCCTGACTCATGCCGCGCTCGTAGGCATGATTGAGCGCGGCATCAAAGGCCTCGGGGGTCAGCTCACGCAGTGAGACAGCTTGGCCGAGTACCCGCTGCATTTCGGCGACGACGACGCTACTGATGCCAGGGCGCGCCCACACCTCAATCGCCGCATCGAGATGACGCGCGCTGATGACGCCGTGGCGTTTGGCGAAGTGATAGGGCAGGCGCTGGGCGCACTGGGGATCGAGTGCCTGAAGGTCAGGGGCGGTCTGCATAAGACAACACCGGACCTCAAGATTCGGGTATGAGCGCGGCGCCTGGCGGACTGTCTTGGACGTTAGGCGGACCGAGGAGTGTGTCGCCCGTCGCCGTGCCGGGCTCGCGCTTTTCGTAATCGCTATCGGCCGCTGGGTCACGCACGAGGACATCGGCAGAAAAACTGTCGAGCACCTGCGAAGGGCCCGGATTTACCCGCCGCTTCTCATCGATTATGTTTGCATAGCGATCGCGCGTGATATCACGCGTGTCGTCTGCATGGCGGACGATGGTAGGCCGCAAGAATACCATCAGGTTGACCTTCCCTCGCGTCTTCTTCTTGGTCTTGAACAAAGCACCGATAATGGGCACGCTCGACAGCCCCGCGACGCCCTGCTCATCCGCTTGGAACTGCTCGTCGATGAGGCCGCCGAGTACCACGGTATTGCCGTTGTCTACGAGCACGGTGGTTTCTAAAGTGCGCTTCTGCGTCGTGATGTCGGAAGCCCCGGTGACCGGTGTGGTGTCGACATTTGACAGCTCCTGAAAGATTTCGAGCTTGATGACATTGCCCTCCGAGATCTGCGGTTTGACCGTGAGCACGATACCGACGTCCTGGCGTTCTATGGTCTGGAATGGGTTGACCGTGCCGCCGGCGCCGGTCGCCTGGGCAAAGCTGCCGGTGATAAACGGTACATTCTGCGCCACCGTAATCTTGGCTTCAGCATTGTCAAGCGTGAGGATGTTGGGTGTGGAGAGGATGGTAGCGTAGCCTTTTTGATCCAGCGCCCGTGCTAAGGCATTCAATCCCTGCACGGTGGTGCCGTCGGGGAGCGTGGTGACGTCGCCCAAAAATGCAAGCGTCAGCCCGGCCGCGGTTGAAAGCGTCCCTAAGGGGTCGAGAATGGTGCTAATGATGCCGGCACCGCTCGCTTGCGGCGCGTTGATAAGTCCTGCCGCATCGGAATTGGCACCGGCCCACTGAATACCTAGCTCGCGCAGCTTATCAGTGGAGATAGCGGCGATCAGTGTTTCCACGAATACCTGCGCACGGCGGATGTCGAGCTTCTCAATCACCGCACGAAGGTTGTTGTAGATCGCATCGGGCGCTTGGATGATGAGTGAGTTTGTGGCTTCATCGGCCTGTATCAGCGCTTCTGCCGACTCCGTCCGGGCGACGGTCGCTCTTGCCTGCGCCGGTGTTTTGCCCGTCGGTGTGGTGAGCCCGGCGACGCCGCCTACAAGGCTGCGCAGAATCTCGGCGAGCTGCACCGCATCGGCGTTCTTGAGGTAAATTACGCGCGTTTGTCCGCCTGGTTTGGCCGGTACGTCGAGCTTACTGATCAATGAGCGCAACTGCGCGAGACGGCCCGGATTGTCGGTGCGTACGAGCAGGCTGTTAGTGCGCAGATCCGGTACGATGCTGAAGCGCTCGCCACCAATCTGTGCCTGCGCCGCTGCTTGTTGACCCGCAGCACGCGCCCGTGGGGCGGCGGCGCTCGGCCCCTCGCTCGACAGGCGCGTCACTAGATCAGCAATATCGAGTGCAGAGGCGTGCTCCAGAGGTATGACGGTGACTTCGCTACTGATCGGCTGGTCGACATCATCGATGACTTCCAGCAAACGGCGGAGGTTATCCGCGTAGTCGGTGATGATCAGGGCATTGGCCGCGGCATAGGCAGAGAGCTGGCTGGTTGGCGCCATCAGCGGACGCAATAGCGGCACCAGCTGTGTGGCGACGCCGTGTTGCACGATGACGACATGGGTGACCATTTCCTCGCCGCCACGAGGTCGCAGGGCCGCGCTAAATCGCGCATTCTGCTTGCCTTCGGCCACCGGTACGATCTTGATGATGCCTCCGGGCGCGTCCACGGCGGTGAAACCTTGTGCCTTGATGGCAGAAATGAAGATCTGGTAGGCCGCCGCTTTCGACACCGGCCGCGCCGAGATGATAGTGACCTTGCCTTTGACTCGCGGATCGAGGATAAAGTTGCGCCCCGTCAACTGCGAAACGGTTTTCACTACTGCCTCGACGTCCGCGCGCTGGAAGTTGAAGAGCACCTCGCCCTGGCGCGGCTGCACGCTAGTGGGCGGTGCGCCGGCGTTGCCGGGAAGGGTGCCTTGACCTTGCGTGTCAGCGATTACAAAAACGCCCAGGCTCATTATGAGAACCGTGACTAACAACAGCTTTGGCTGTCTTCCTCGATCGTTGCCCATTGCTTTCTATTGAATCGTGTAGCGCAATTGTTCCGGTCGGCCCCCGCGCAAGACTTCGAGCTCGACATCCGCTAGGGCATCTACGCCACCGAGGTCCTGGTAAAGGCGCAGAACCTCATCGACTGAATTGATGTCACTGCCATTTACTTTGCGAATGACGTCACCCACTTTCAGACCAAGCTTCTCGTACAGACTCCCGGGTTGAATCTGGCGCACCAAGAAACCACCCCCGGCATTGGGCACGATAAGCGCCTGTCGGAAGATGTCGGGGTTGCGCATTTGCTCGGAAACGAAATCCCGGTTGACGCGAAAACTGTTGCCATCGATCGAATGAATGTTACCGGCGGTCGTTGCTGCGGGTGCAAGCGCCGTGTCGCCCAGGCCCGCGCTCTTGTCCTCAAGCAATAGGGCCTCGGTCAAATCGCGGCGCTGGATAATCGCGCGGTCGGGGTAAACGGCGCGTAAAGTCACCCCATGCGCGATCTGATCACCGATCGCAAAGGGTGCCTCGGGTTCATTATTGACCCGGATGAGCGCCAGGCTTTCCGTGTCGGCAGCGACCACGCCGGTCAACGTCAGGTCGAGCGTGCTCGTGGGGATTGCTGCGACAGGCGTTTCACTGGGTTCGGGAGCACGCGCGGCCTCGCCGAAGAGCTTGGCGGTGACTAACGCCCGCACATCATAGGTCCCGGCGGCTACCGGCGCCGAGACGGCGCGCTGAGGACCCCGTACCGCGGGCGCGGGCGCGAGCTGCCACGTCCACTGAGCCAGGCTGCCGGTGAGCAGCAGTAGGGCGGCGACGTTAAGGACGGTCGGCAGGCGCTGATTGAGCATGCGGCCTAGGCGCTCCGAGAGTGCTCCCATGGTGTTTGTCCTGGTGCTGGCAGCGGCTGACTGCGGGTCGCTTCTATGTTGTGATTATATATATGCGTACAGAATATACCTAACGATTGGCCGAAAAAACGCTAGCTAAGCGACTGATTCAACTTATCATCTGGTGCAGGACGCGCTTGAGCGTCGCCCGGCGGATGCGCACGCTCACCCGTCGCCGCTTGGGTGCCCAAGCGGATAGGCCGCAACGCCAGGCCCTTTCCCGCGTCCTCGATTTGATGTGAAATACCGTGCGTGAGCGCGGACTTCGTTCATCTGCATATTCATTCCGAGTACTCCCTGACCGACGGCATCGCAAGCATCAAGGATCTGGTGGCCGCCGCCGCCGGGCAGCGCATGCCCGCGGTGGGCGTGACCGATCTCGGCAACACCTTTGGCCTCATCAAATTCTACCGCGCTGCCGTTGCCGCCGGTGTGAAGCCGATCATCGGTGTGGACACTTGGGTGGAAAATGGCGCGGATGCCCATAAACCTTATCGTCTGATTCTGCTGTGCCAGGATCTCGGCGGCTACCGTAACCTGTGCCGATTAGTGACGCGTGCCTACCGCGAGGGCCAGCACGCAGGGAAGCCGTGTATCCGCCGTGACTGGCTGCCAGGGCGGGCTGATGGACTGATTGCGCTGTCTGCCGCCGAGGACGGAGAAATTGGTCAGGCACTGCTGGCCGGGAATGGGTTTTTGGCGCAACAACTTACCGAGGAATACGCGTCGCTATTTCGCGGACGCTTCTACCTGACGGTACAACGTATCGGCCAGCCGTATCAAGAGGACTCCGTACACGCGACCGTACGGCTGGCACAGTCTACGAACATCCCGTTGGTGGCTACAAATTATGTTTGTTTCCTGCAGCCAAGCGACTTCGAGGCGCACGAGGTGCGTGTGTGTATTCAGGATGGACGTGTCTTGAACGACAGCCGACGTCCGCGGCGCTACACGCCGATGCAGTATTTTCGCAGCGTCGAAGAGATGGGCGAACTTTTCTCCGATCTTCCGGAAGCGCTCGAGAACACGATGGAGATTGCACGGCGTTGCAACCTGATGCTCGAGTTCGGGCGCTACTATCTGCCCGACTATCCTGTGCCGCAAGGCATGACGATCGATCATATGCTGCGCCAACAGGCAAGCGACGGTTTGCAGGCGCGTCTCGAACGCCTGCCAACGCTTGGCGAAGAGCAGCGACAGCTTTATGAGGACAGATTGCGGCACGAGTTAAATGTAATCGCTGAGATGGGATTCTCGGGCTACTTTTTGATCGTTGCTGACTTTATTAAGTGGGCCAAGAACAACAGCGTACCCGTCGGTCCTGGTCGCGGTTCCGGCGCAGGCTCGCTGGTTGCTTACTCCTTGTCGATTACAGACCTAGATCCCATCAAGCACGATCTCCTGTTCGAGCGTTTCTTGAATCCTGAACGCGTCTCCTTGCCGGATTTCGATGTGGACTTCTGCATGGAGAAGCGTGATCGCGTGATCGACTATGTGACACAGCGCTATGGCGAAGAACGCGTATCGCAGATCATCACCTACGGAACGATGGCGGCACGGGCAGTCGTGCGTGATGTGGGTCGTGTCATGGACCATCCCTATGGTTACGTCGACAAGCTTGCCAAGCTGATTCCATTCGAGATCGGTGTAACGCTTGACAAGGCCTTGCAGCAAGAGCCTGCATTACGCGAGCGTTACGACCAGGAAGAAGACGTGCGCGAGTTGCTCGACACGGCGCGTACACTGGAAGGGCGACCGCGCAATGCCGGCAAGCACGCCGGTGGGGTGGTGATCGCGCCGTCGATGCTTACTGATTTCATGCCGCTCTACTGTGAACAGGGCGGCAAACAGTTGGTGACACAATTCGACAAAGATGATCTTGAAGCACTGGGGCTAGTCAAGTTTGACTTCTTGGGATTGCGGAACCTGACGACCATCGACAAGGCGGTGAAGTCGATAAACGCGCAGCGCCAAGAGCATGGTGAAGCGCCGCTCGATATCCAACAGATTCCGCTCGATGACGCGCCGACATACGCGCTGTTGAAATCCTGCAAGACGACGGCCTTGTTCCAGCTCGAGTCGCGAGGCATGAAGGAGCTTATTCAGCGATTACAGCCGGACAACTTCGAGGAGATCGTTGCTTTGGTCGCGCTATTCCGTCCAGGGCCCCTGCAATCCGGCATGGTCGATGATTTCATTGCCCGCAAGCACGGCCGCGCGCGCATCGAATATCCGCATTCAAGCCTCGAACCCATCCTCAAGCCCACCTACGGTGTCATCCTTTATCAAGAGCAGGTTATGCAGATCGCGCAAGTGCTTTCGGGCTACTCGCTGGGCAAGGCGGATGTACTGCGCGCGGCGATGGGCAAGAAGAAGCCCGAGGAAATGGCGCGTCAACGTGAGGGATTTATCGGTGGCGCAGTCGAGCGCGGTGTCAGCCGACGCCTGGCGTCGCATATTTTTGACCTGATCGAAAAATTTGCCGGCTATGGCTTCAATCGCTCGCATTCAGCGGCATACGCGTTAATCGCCTATCAAACGGCATGGCTTAAGGCGCATTACCCGGCGGCATTCATGGCCGCAGTGCTGTCTGCGGATATGGACAACACCGACAAGGTCGTAACGATGATGGCGGAATGCCGTGACCTCGGCCTGCATGTTTCTTCTCCTGGTATTAACCGCTGCGAATACGAGTTTGTGCCGCTCGATGACAAGACCATTCTGTATGGACTGGGTGCGATTAAGGGGCTAGGACAGTCGGCGATCGATGCGCTGCTGGACGCACGGCGCGGCGGCGGTTCCTTCCACGACCTGTTTGATTTGTGCAAACGTATCGATCTGCGGCGCGTTAACCGGCGGGTACTCGAATCGCTGATCAGGGCGGGGGCGCTCGATGAGTCAGGACAGCATCGTGCGGCACTGATGGCAACGCTCGGCAGCGCCCTGCGTATTGCCGATCAGCAAAACCGTGACCGCGAAACCGGGCAGAACGACCTGTTCGCGCTGTCGGGCCCGACGGCTTCCGCGCACGAATTCGCGTCGGTAGCTGAGTGGAGCGACGAGCAACGTCTCGAGGGCGAAAAAGAAACACTCGGCTTTTACCTCAGCGGCCATCCGATTGAACGGTTTGCCGAGGAGCTGGCACATATGACCGACAGCACTATTGCTGAGCTAAGACCGACCCAGGATCGAACGATCACTGTGGCCGGATTGGTGGTAGCAACGCGTACCATGCGTACGCGTCGCGGCGACCGTATGATCTTTGTCACGCTTGACGATCGTAGTGGAAGGTTAGAGTTAGCAGTGTTCTCCGAGCTCTACATGCGCCACCGGGATCTTTTGGTCAAGGACAATCTGCTGGTTGTGGAAGGGCCTGTCAGCGTCGACGAGTACACCGGTGGTTTCAAGATGAGCGCTGAGAAAATCTATAATTTCGAACAAGCCCGCGTCGCGCGGGCTCGTCGACTGGTCATTGACGTGGATGCAGAGCTGACTGGCAATGGCTTCGTGGATGAGCTCAAAGAAATTCTCGGGCCTGCAAGCCGCGGCAACTGTCCCGTGTACCTAAACTACCAAAGTCAGGTGGCACAAGCAGAAATCGCGTTGGGTTCAGAGTGGAACGTTAGCCCCTCTGGTGGGGTATTGGAGCGCTTGGCGCTATTGGCCGGGCCAGAGAAGGTCCACGTGATTTATCCTTGAATCGAACAACACGCGCAGCCGGGCATCGTCTAGACTAGTTAAGGGGTACACCATTTCCCTTCAGGGAAGGCCATGAACAACAACTACCTGGATTTCGAACAGCCAATCGCCGAGCTGGAAGCCAAGATTGAGGCGCTGCGCTACACCAGCGAGGACAGCGAGCTCAATATCACAGCTGAGATTAAACGGCTGCAGGCCAAGAGCAGAAAGCTCACAGAATCGGTGTTTGCGTCGCTCACGCCCTGGCAGATATCGCAGCTCGCACGCCACCCACGGCGCCCCTTTAGCCTCGATTATATTCAGCGAATCTTTGCCGATTTTCAGGAGCTGCACGGAGATCGTTTGTTTGCCGATGATCCGGCTATCGTCGGTGGTCTTGCGCGCTTGAATGGGCGGGCGGTGGTCGTCATCGGCCATCAGAAGGGGCGCGACACCCGCGAGAAGGTCGAACGCAACTTCGGCATGCCACGACCGGAGGGCTATCGCAAGGCGCTGCGGTTGATGAAGCTGGGGGAGCGCTTTGGGCTGCCGATCGTGACCTTGATCGATACGCCGGGCGCTTATCCCGGCGTCGGTGCCGAAGAGCGCGGTCAGAGTGAGGCGATCGCGCGCAACCTTTACACCATGGCTCAGCTACGGACTCCGGTCGTGAGCGTCGTCATCGGCGAAGGCGGGTCGGGCGGGGCATTGGCCATTGGTGTCTGCGACAGGCTACTGATGTTGCAATACGCAACCTACTCTGTGATCTCGCCGGAGGGTTGTGCCTCCATCCTTTGGAAAAGTGCGGAAAAAGCCGATGTCGCCGCCGAGGCCATGGGTATCACGGCAAGCCAGCTCAAGCGCCTGGGTTTTGTTGATCAAATCCTGCCGGAGCCGTTGGGCGGAGCGCACCGCGATGTGAATGCCACGGCCGAAACCTTGGCCCAGGCTCTCGCGACTGTTCTCGACGAGCTCGCGGCGATCTCCGTGGACAGCCTGATCGCCAAGCGCACGGCGCGTCTGATGCAATACGGCAAATTTGAAGAAAGCTGAAGCGGGATTCTCCGAACGCGCGCTGGCGCAAGTACTCGGCGCACATCTCGATGCGGGTGCCATCGTAAAAGTTGCGTACAGCGGTGGCATCGATTCCCACGTCTTGTTGCATGCATTGTGCCGGCTGCGCGAACGTACGTCCTGGACCGTCAGCGCCATCCACGTGGATCATGGCCTGCACTCGCAGTCGGCGAGCTGGGCGAGACATTGCAAACGCGTGTGTAAGGCCCTCGGCGTTCCTTGCATAGTTGATCGCATCCGAGTTGCTGTGGGCCAGGGTGAAGGTGTGGAAGCTATGGCCCGACGCCAGCGCTACGCGAGCCTGGCACGTCACATCGGCAAGAACGAAGCGCTGCTCACGGCGCATCATCTCGATGACCAGGCAGAGACGGTGTTGCTTCAATTGCTGCGCGGTGCCGGGGTGCGCGGGTTGGCAGGCATTGCACCAGCCAAGAGCTTTGCTTCCGGCCGCTTGCTGCGGCCGCTGCTCGGATTTACGCGTGAGGAATTGTTGGAATATGCGCAACGGCATGCCCTTGAATGGGTAGAGGATTCGAGCAATCGCGATCAGCGTTACAGCCGCAACTTTGTGCGCCATGAGGTGTTGCCCCTGCTCGAGCGGCGGTGGCCGGCGGCGCGGAGGCTGATCGTGCGTGCGGGGAGGCATGCGGCACAAGCGTCTCAGGTCTTGGACGTCGTGGCGGACAATGACCTGGCCATGGCCAAGCATGCAGACACCGAGGCCTTGTCGGTGCCGGCATTGATGCGCCTCGAGGGACCGCGGCGCGAGAACCTGATTCGCTACTGGTTGCGTCGGCGCGGCCTGTCGGCGCCAGGCGCGCTGTTGCTACGGCGGGTGGCGCAAATAGTGGAAGTGACCCCTCGGTCAAGGCAAGCCGTCGTAAGCTGGCCGGGAACCGAGGTGTGGCGCTATCGTGACGGCCTATGGGCAATTCGACCCATGGCAGAACCGGATCGAGAGCTCGATCTCGCCTGGATCCCGGCAAGGCCGCTGGCGCTGCCCGGCACGGGATACGTGCTGCGCATGGAGGACACCATCGGCAGCGGTCTCGCGCGAGAACGTATCGCTGCGGCCAAGCTCAGCGTACGTTTGCGTCGGGGCGGCGAAATCTGTCGTTTGCCCGGCCGCCGGCACCATCACAAAGTAAAAAAACTGTTGCAGGATGCCCATGTGCCGCCGTGGGAACGCAGGCGCTTGCCCCTTATTTTCGTCGATGAAGTGCTGGCCGCCGTTGCCGACCGTTGGGTGTGTGCACCGTTTGCGGCGCAGACCGGCGAGCCCGGCTGGCGCATCGTGCTCGATCGCGCTGAAAAACAGTAGCCATGTCGCCGCGGTTGTCTACATGGTCTGCATCTGGTACTTTGTTCTCCCGTTCGTGGTCGGCTGTATCGCTGAGCTGATTTATCTGGACGGGGGCTGATGACCAAATTCGTATTTGTGACCGGCGGTGTCGTTTCTTCCCTTGGCAAGGGCATCGCCGCCGCCTCCCTCGGGGCGCTGCTCGAAGCCCGCGGCCTTAAAATTACTCTCCTCAAGCTTGATCCTTACATCAATGTCGATCCTGGAACGATGAGCCCGTTCCAGCACGGCGAGGTGTTTGTCACCGACGACGGTGCCGAAACAGATCTCGACCTGGGCCACTATGAGCGGTTTGTGCGCGCCACCATGACGCGCGACAACAATCACACCACCGGCCGTGTTTACGAGAACGTCATTCGCAAAGAGCGTCACGGTGATTACCTGGGGGCAACGGTGCAGGTTATCCCACACATCACCGATGAGATAAAACGTTGCATCCTGCGTGGCGCTGATGAGGCCGATGTTGCGATCGTCGAGATCGGCGGTACCGTTGGCGATATCGAGTCACAGCCTTTCCTCGAAGCTATCAGGCAAATGGGGCTCGAGCTCAATCCCGGTGACGTAGCGTTCATGCACCTCACTTTGTTGCCGTTTATTGCGGTGACCGGAGAGCTAAAGACCAAACCGACGCAGCACTCGGTGAAGGAGCTGCGCTCGATCGGCATTCAGCCAGACGTTTTGCTGTGTCGTGCCGATCGTCACCTACCCGAAGACGAGCGGCGCAAGATTGCCTTGTTTACAAATGTAGCGCCGAAAGCTGTCATTTCGGCTATTGATGTCGACAGCATTTACAAGATTCCGGCGATGCTGCACGCACAGCGGCTCGACGACATCATTGTCGAGAAGCTGAATTTGCAGGTGGCCCCGGCCGACTTGTCCGAATGGGACAAGGTCGTTTACGACATGGACCATCCCGAGACCGAGGTGACGGTCGCCATGGTCGGCAAATACGTCAACCTAACGGACTCCTACAAGTCCTTATCCGAGGCGTTGGTGCACGCCGGCATACATACGCGCACGCGCGTGAATATACGCTACGTCGATTCCGAGCAGATCGAGAACGAGGGCGCCGATGTGCTGTTGGGTGTTGATGCAGTCCTGGTGCCGGGTGGATTTGGCGAGCGCGGCATCGAGGGCAAGATCCAGGCCGTCCATTATGCGCGTGTCAACGATATTCCTTATCTCGGCATTTGCCTGGGCATGCAGGTCGCCGTGATCGAGTTTGCGCGCAATGAAGCGGGTTTGTCGCGCGCGCATAGCACTGAGTTCGATAGGCAAACGCCTGATCCTGTTATTGCATTGGTGACCGAATGGGTCAATGTCGACGGGACTAAGGAATTGCGGACGGTTGACAGCGACCTCGGCGGAACGATGCGTCTCGGTGGGCAGTCATGCCGCCTGGCACCCGGGTCGCGCGCACGGGCGATCTATGGCAAGGACGAGATTATCGAGCGCCATCGTCACCGTTATGAGTTCAACAATGGCTATCGCGACCTTTTGCAGGCGAAGGGCATGGTTATTGCTGGCGTCTCGACTGACCAGCTGCTGGTCGAGATCATAGAGTTACCGCACCATCCCTGGTTCATAGGTGTGCAATTCCATCCGGAGTTTACCTCCACCCCCCGTGACGGCCACCCGCTATTCACCAGCTATATCAGTGCGGCACGCGCCCACCGCGCGGGACTCGAGCAGAAGCAGCAGGTTGCGGCACGATGAGACTGTGTGGTTTTGACGTCGGGCTTGACCGCCCGATGTTCCTCATTGCCGGGCCTTGCGTCATCGAATCCAAGGCCCTCGCTTTGGAAACGGCCGCCAGGCTGAAAGAGATCACGGCTCGCCTGGGCCTCCCTTTTATCTACAAGTCCTCGTACGACAAGGCCAACCGCAGCTCGCAAGAGTCGTTTCGAGGACCCGGCATCGAGGCGGGACTGGCGATTCTGGAGGCGGTCCGCAAGGAGGTTGGTGTGCCCGTGCTTACGGATGTGCACGATATTTCTGAGATAGATGCTGTAGCACAAGTGGTCGATGTTTTGCAGACGCCAGCGTTTCTATGTCGGCAAACGGATTTCATCCGTGCTGTGGCGGCCAGCGGCAAGCCAGTCAACATCAAGAAGGGTCAATTTCTTTCGCCGTGGGAGATGACGCACGTCGTTGCCAAGGCTGCTGCGGCGGGGGGAAAGGATCGTATACTCGTGTGCGAGCGCGGCGCGAGCTTTGGTTACAATAACCTCGTGTCGGACATGCGCTCGCTTGTGATCCTGCGCGAAACTGGTTGTCCGGTGATTTTTGATGCGACGCATTCGGTGCAACTTCCGGGCGGACGCGACAAGACTTCCGGCGGCCAGCGGGAATTCGTGCCGGCGCTCGCACGCGCAGCAGTCGCGGTCGGTGTCGCCGGCTTGTTCATGGAGACGCATCCCGATCCCGACAATGCGCCGAGCGACGGACCGAATGCTTGGCCGCTTGATAAAATGCCGTTTTTGCTCGAGTCACTGAAAAGCATTGACGAAACGGTGAAAGCCAACGGAGCTTACTTGCTATAGGGCGGACGTACTCGGGCTTGACTTTGATTTAGCGTCTGCATAAGGGTAACGATGACGCGACGGGTATTTTGGGGCGTGATTGCCCGGAACTCTGTCCGGACCTACTGACCAGGACAAACGATGCCGCAGATCACCGGTATACATGCGCGTGAAATCCTCGATTCACGCGGTAACCCCACCCTTGAGGTAGACGTCGAGCTGAAGTCGGGCGCATTCGGCCGTGCCGCCGTTCCTTCTGGCGCATCGACGGGTACGCGCGAGGCGATTGAGCTGCGCGACGGCGATCCATCCCGCTACGGCGGCAAGGGCGTGTTGAAAGCCGTTGGCCACGTGAACGAGGAGATCTGTGCTGTGTTGCTAGGGCGCGACGCGCGCGAGCAACAAGAGCTCGATCACACGCTGATCGAGCTCGATGGCACTGAAAACAAAAGTAGGCTCGGCGCCAATGCGATATTGGGGGTGTCGCTTGCGGTGGCCCGGGCGGCGGCAGCCTACACGAAGCAACCGCTCTATCGTTATCTAAGTAAGGATAATGAGATCTGCTTGCCTGTGCCAATGATGAACGTGGTTAACGGCGGCGCGCATGCTGACAACAATGTTGACATGCAGGAGTTCATGATCTTGCCGTTAGCGGCAACCAACTTCACGGAGGCCCTGCGCTGGGGGGCGGAGGTATTTCACGCACTGAAAGTAGTCCTACGTGAGCGCGGCTTGAGCACAGCGGTCGGCGATGAGGGTGGGTTCGCACCCGACCTCGAGTCGAACGAAGCAGCGATCCAAGTCATTCTGGAAGCGATCGAGCGCGCAGGGTATCGGGTGGGGGAAGACGTGTTTCTGGGGTTAGATTGCGCAAGCTCGGAGTTTTTCGAGGATGGACGCTATAAACTCGGTTCGGATGACGTGAGCCTGAACGGGGAGGAAATGACCGCGCTGCTGCAAAGTTGGGTCGAGCGGTATCCGCTCATTACGATCGAAGACGGCATGAGCGAAAGCGATTGGGACGGTTGGACCAAGTTAACAAGGGCACTCGGCAAGCAAGTACAATTGGTTGGTGACGATCTATTTGTGACCAACACAGAGCTGCTTGCAGAAGGTATTCGCACCGGCGTCGCCAACTCGATCTTAATAAAGGTCAATCAAATCGGAACACTGACCGAAACTCTAGCGGCGATCGACATGGCGCGGGAAGCCGGCTACACGGCGGTCATCTCGCATCGTTCAGGTGAAACAGAGGATACGATCATTGCTGATATTGCCGTAGCGACCGGGGTGGGACAGATCAAAACGGGTTCGCTCTCACGCTCTGATCGCGTTGCCAAGTACAATCGGCTGCTGCGCATTGAGGAGGAGGTGGGCGCCGCATCCCGCTATCCCGGGCGCCAGGCCTTTGCTGCTATCAACCGGTGAGGTAGGCGAATGAGTATCTTGCGCTACCTGCTGTTGGGCTTGCTGTTGGTGTTGCAATACCCGCTGTGGTTCGGCAGCGGCGGCGTGCCAGCGGTATGGCGTTTGTATGAGCAAGTCCAGACCCAGGAGGCAGAGAATGCGCGCTTGCGCGAGCGCAATCAGGCCCTGATTGCCGAGGTCATGGACCTCAAACACGGTCTTGATGCGATAGAGGAACGCGCCCGCGCCGAACTCGGGATGGTCAGGCAGGGTGAGACTTTTTTCCAGATTATCGAAGAGCCGCGGCACGACTATCCGCATGCGGAGTAGAAGGTGGCATCAGCGTAGCGCATACGGCAGCGACGAGAGCGTGAGCACGGGACCGTTCGCGCCGGCCAAAGCTACGGGACCGGCCTCGACGCTGGCGAGCTGCACTACCGCAAGCAGATCATAGCCCCCGGTTGGCGAGAGCTGGGCATCGACGACAGTGCCCACAGGCTGATTGGGCCTGTCGGGCGCAAAAAGCGGTTCACCGGCTTTGGGCGCTTGCGCGGCGCGCACATGTGCACGGTACATGCGCTGTTTCAGTTTTCCCAGGTAGCGGACACGCGCGATAATTTCCTGGCCGCTGTAGCAGCCTTTGTCGAAGCTTATGCCGTGCAGCAGGTCGAGGTTCGCCATCTGCGGCACGAACGCCTCGCAGGTCTGGGGATAGATCGTCGGGACCCCGGCGGCGATGTCCAACCAGGCCCAGGCATTGGCGGCCACTGGCGTGGCGGACGGGATGAGGTCAGTCCATAGCTTTTTCGCGCTATCGATGTCCGTGATGATCTGGAAACGTGGATACGGACCGGCTAGACGCAATACCGTCACCTCGTCACACGTGTGACAGTCGTCAATAGTTTGTGGCACAGCTCTGACGTAGCTGCTCAAGGACGCGAACGCATCCGGTCCCGAGAGGCCGATGCTCACCCAGTGATCATCGGCCTGCAGGTCGACTTTGGCCCGCAGGACGTAAAGGCGCAAGCGCTGGAGGATGCGCTCACGCAGCGCCTCCGGCAGCTGTAGCATATAAGTTCGGCCCTGCAAGAAAATGCGAAAGACCGTCAACATGCGCCCTTGTGCATTACAATAGGCGCTCAGCTGTGCGCGCTTCTCCGTAACCTGGGTAATGTCGTTGGTGAGTTGGCCCTGTAGAAAGCTGGCCGCATCATCTCCCGATGCTCG
>CAYGAS010000382.1:0-4194 GCA_964347935.1 uncultured Nitrospiraceae bacterium
ATCGTGAAAAACACCTAGCACGGTCTTTCCTATCAACTCATGCGGCTCGTAACCGAGCTGCTGCGCACCGAATTGGTTGACGGATAGCACGGTCCCTTCGCCATCGACCGTGAAATACATGGAGGGTGTTTGCTCGTAGAGGACCCGGTAGCGATCTTCGTTTGCGCGCAGCGCGTCCGTCATGCGGCGTAATGCACCCGTATCCCTGGCAGGCGTCCGCAGAGTCGATGGCAAGGCCACGGTTGGCGGGGTGTTTTTCATCAGCAGATCAGCCAGCCAAAATTCGTACGACCAGACAAGATACACCTTCGCTGCGTTATCGCAAAGGTTGCCGGCTCCGAATCCCGACGGAAACTTGCCGAGTTTCAAGATGAGTGCTGTGCCCCGCTCAGAGGCTCGAAGGGCATCCAACGCGGACGCAATCGCGGCCCCCCGTCAGGCGAGAAAGGCAGGAGACTGTTTACTCGTGTTGGCAAGTGCCGGGTGCAGATAACCAGGCGCAGAAAAGAAAAAGGCCGGGGGATTTCCCCGGCCCGACCCGGGCCCCCTCACGGGGCGCGCGTGTCTTCAAGGAGACCAAACTTACAAGAAACCTATATGAACACGTGTGCCAACGCGTAGCCGACCAGGCCGACGACGAATGCTATGTACACCCCCCATGCTGCCAGCACGTCTCCGCCGTCGGAGTACGATCTCTGGATCTCGGGCTCATACGTCATCTCACACCTCCGTCTCTCTTCCCGCTGTCAGGTACCGGGGTAACACTGTTCCGATGCTGTACAACCTAGCTCAACTGTAGCGCACTATGTCATGGCGGCTAGCCTCGGTCTGTGGGAATTCCCACGTTCAAAGACAACAGCGGTTCAATTTGTGACAAATCGCACATTTTGCCCGCTCGTTACGGCCCTGCGGCCGGGTGACGGCGGGGCTTTGGCGATGGGTTTCGTCGGCTAACGCCGCCAGCGGCCCTGCCCTATAATTCCCGGGCCATGCACGCCTTCCTCCGTTCCCCGCTCACGGCCGCCCTGCTGGCGGGCACGCTCGTCTTCCTCGCATTACTAGGACTGCGGGTGACGGGGGTCCTCGAGTATCTGGAGCTGCCAGCCTACGACTGGCAGGTCCGCATGCGCCAGCCCGCCGCCCCCGTGGCCTCGCGGGTCCTCATCGTCCTGGTCACTGAGGACGACATCAATCGACTGCGGCAGTGGCCGCTGTCGGACGCCGTGCTGGCGCACACGCTGGAAAAACTGGCGCGCTACGGGCCCAGGGCCGTGGCGCTGGACATCTATCGGGACGTGCCCGTGCCGCCTGGGCATGAGGAGCTCAAAGGCGTGCTGACCGGCTACCCGCAGATCATCGGCGCCATGAAATTTCCGAATGTGGGCAGCCCTGGGGTGGCGCCGCCGGATGCCCTCAAAGGGACCGAGCAGATCGGATTCACCGACATGCTGGTGGATTCCGGCGGTATCGTCCGCCGGGCGCTGTTGTTTCTCGATGACGGCCAGAGCGTCAGTTACTCGATGGCCTTGCGGGCCGCACTCCTTTACTTGCAGGCCGAGGGGATCGCCATTGCGGCCGATCCCGACAATCCCGCGCACATCCGCTTCGGCTCGACGACGTTTCGGCCGTTCGAATCCAACGACGGCGGCTATGTCGGCGCCGACGCAGGCGGCTACCAGTTTCTGATCGACTACCGGGAACGGGCCAGCGCCTTCCCCACACTCACGCTCAGCCAGGTGCTCGACGGGGTCTTCGACCCCGGCACCCTCAAAGACAAAGTCATCCTGGTGGGCGTGGCGGCGGAAAGTGTCAAGGATTTCTTCTATACGCCCTACAGTCGCGCAACCGAAGTCTACGGCGTCGCCGTGCACGCGCACATTGTCAGCCAGTTGCTGCGGGCCGCCATCGACGGCGACGCGCCGATCGCCATCGTCAGCGACACGAGCGAATACCTTTGGATTCTTCTGTGGTGCCTGCTGGGAAGCGTATTGGGACTGCTCGTAAGGTCGGCCTGGCGGTTCGCGCTCGCGGGGATAGCGGGCTTGGTGGTGCTGACCGTGCTGGTGCAAGGGGTTTTCATGATCGGGTGGTGGATTCCCTCGGTGCCCCCTGCGCTCGGATGGGTCGCTTCTGCGGCGCTGGTTATGGCCTATGTGTCGAACCAGGAGAAGAAAGAGCGCACAAATCTAATGCATCTTTTTTCGAGCTACACCTCCGAGGCGCTGGCGGCGGCCATCTGGCAGGATCGCGAGAAGTTTCTGAGCGGCGGGCGCCCGCGACCGCAACGACTGACGGCCACGGCCTACTTCACCGATGTCGCCAGCTTCACGACCGTGTCCGAGAATATGGACCCAGCGACGCTCATGGACTGGCTGAACGAGTACATGGAAGTGATGTCGCCCATCGTCGGTGCGCACGGCGGCGTCATTCTGAGGTTCATTGGCGACGCGATCATGGCCGTGTTCGGCGTGCCGGTCGCGAGCACCACCGAGGAGCAGATCCGTAAGAACGCCGTCAACGCCGTGACCTGCGGGCTTACGATGCAGCGCAAATTGATCGAGCACAACCACAGTCTCAAGGAACGCGGCCTGCCGATGATCGGCATGCGCATCGGCATTCTCACGGGCCCGATGGTCGCCGGCAGCATGGGCAGCGCCGAGCGCCTGGAGTACAACGTCCATGGCGACACCGTCAACACCGCCGCCCGCATCGAGGGCTTTGACAAGACCGGCTTCGTCCCGGATCACCTGAAGAGCCCGTGTCGTATCTTGATCGGCCAACGGACCTTCGACCTGATCGGCGAGGGGTTCATCACCGAGCCCGTCGGTGAAGCACGGCTGAAGGGCAAGGAGCAGGTCATCCGCATTTACCGCGTGCTGGGCCGCCGGGATGAAGGGCCCGGCGCGGGGCGTGACGAAGCGCCCAGGGCAGCGACTGAAGGCAAGCCCGCGCGCATCGCCAGCGGCACCCCGCACTGAGGTCACCCGGACGACACCTCGAGCAAAGGGCCACAGGCGTCGGCAGCCGTTGAATGTGGCCCAGCACCGGCGCATAGCATCAAGCCTCGCGTCTTACCCGCCGGGTTTTCAAGCGGCGGCCTTTGAGACGCTGTTGTCACGGAATGTTCACGGGCCAGCCGTACACTCCAGCCGTACACTCCGCTGTTTGGTTTGAGGCAGGCAGGTATTTCCTGCAATGCAACAAAGCCTGCCAACGGGGGTCAGGAAATGCGGCAGGTCACTAAGGGAAACCCCGATTGACGTAATGGAATTGTTCAGGCATCAAGGGCACACGGATCCACCGCGAGTCGAGCCAAGGCCGATCCTTACACGGTCGATGGCGCACAAAAAACGGAAAGGAATCCCAGACGCACGCGTGACCTGGCAACCTCAGCCGGCCACGCGGTCGATTTACACCAACGAGGAGAAGTGGCGATACCTAGTAGAGAATCACTGCCGGTGAGCTCCGCCGTGTTGGCGAAGCGGTCGTGCATTTGCGTACGTGACCTCAACGACACATGAAAGCTAGTTTGACAACAAAGCCGCGATTGAGTGCGTCGTGCGACGCGGGGGTAGGGCGGCACGATGGCGGCCCGTGCCGATGGCACGTCCGCGAAAAAAGTTGCGTCCCCTTGTTGAGCAGTCGAGCGGGACACAAACATTACTATTACTTTGACAAGCGCGCGGTCTGACAGCCTCAACCAGCCACGCGTTCAACGTTGATTGAGGAGGAGCATTAGCATGTCTTATAGAAAATCACTCTTAGTGTTGGCTTTTGCGGCGCTGGGGTTGTGGTTGACGCAAGTCGCCGATGCAGCCTGCCCACTTAGCTGTAGCGGCAGTTACACTGGAACGAGCTCAACCAAGGAAGCACCTAACACAGACTTAGAATGCGAGGGAACCATCAATATTGCGGTAGGCGGCCTTCCGGCAACAGGGACTGATGTGAGTTTCGTTTTCAAATCTGATCCAGGAGCCCTGTCCTGCAAGGAAGTGGACAAGTTAACTCGAGCTACTGTCGCCGGCCCGGCTCCGTTCACTCTCACGCAGGAGACCCTATTCCCGACAGACCAGCTTGATCATGGTCTACTCTTGCGACAAGGAGAAGAGGACGGGAAGCCGACATGGACTTGGGTCTTTCAGATAGATGGCACAAATCAAACCAAAGAAGTGGCGCGGTGGAGGTTGACGCCGG
>CAYGAS010000383.1:0-3604 GCA_964347935.1 uncultured Nitrospiraceae bacterium
ATTTTCGTGGCCGCGTGAACGGACTGTTGGTGGACATGGAGCAACAGGCCGTCAGGCTGGTGGAGATCCTCCATGGGGAACGCGAAGCGGACTGACTGTAGCGTCAGCTAAGGATCAATGAAATTCCGTGCACCTCACAGCGAAGATCCGGAGCTCAACCTAGTGCCCCTGATCGACGTATTACTGATGACGTTGATCTTTTTGGTGGTGACCACCAGCTTTTCGAAGGAGGCACATCTGCGCATCAAGTTGCCCGAGGCGTCGGTGCAAAAGACCGTGGAGGGTAAGACTCTACGTATTGCCATCGATGCCGGTGGGCGTTACTACATCAACGATCGCCAGCTACTCAAGACGACACCGCAGGTGCTCGAAAACGCCATGCTCTTGGCAGCGGGCGGGCGCAAGGATCCTGTAATCATCGTGCATGCGGACGGCAAGACCCCGCATGAGGCGGTAGTGCGAGTTATGGATACCGCGCGACGTTTGGGTTATACGCACCTTACCTTTGCAACGCAGCAGCCGGCACCCGGGAGCGGTGCTCAGTGAATGGAAAACACCGTGACCGCGGCATAGTATCCTATGGTCGCTTGCTGCGTTATGCCTGGCGCTACAAGTGGGCGATGGCGCTGGCCGTCGTGGGCATGGTCGGCTTGGCGGCTACCGCTACGGCCTTTATCGCCTTAACAAAGCCCTTGGTCGATGGCGGATTTGTCGCGCGTGACCCGGAGGTCGTGCGTCTGATCCCGATCTATGTCATCGGCCTGTTCGTGGCACGGGGAGTTTCCAGCTTTGTTGCCGAGTACATGCTGAAGTGGTGCGGGCGAAAGGTGATCTTCGATATACGGAATTCCATGTTCGCCCACCTCATGCACCTTCCATGTGGCTTTTACGATATCAATGCCTCCGGCAAATTGATGGCGAAGCTGATTTTCGATGTCGAACAGCTAGCACGAGCGACGACCAATGCCGTCCTGGTGCTGCTGCGCGATGGTTTCACCGTCATCGGCATCCTGGCTTGGATGCTCTACCTCAACTGGAAGATGACCTTGGTATTGGGTGCCTTGACCCCGATTGCGTTGCTCGTGGTGCGAGTGATGAGTTATCGGATGCGCAAGCTCAGCCGTTCCATCCAGCAGACGATTGGCGAGATCTCGCGTGTTGCGCAGGAGGCCACGGAGGGACAAAAAGTGGTGAAGGCATTCGCGGGACACCAAGCGGAGATCGATGCCTTTACCCGCGTCAATAACAAGAACCGAAAACAGGTCATGCGCCGCGTCGCCGTTTCCGCGGCCGGTGTCTCGATTACCCTAGTATTAGCCGCATGCGCGATCGCTTTGGTGCTGCATATCGCCATGAGCGGCAGCCACGCAAGCGCCGGCGAGTTTGTTTCCTATATGGCAGCGATGATGTGGCTCATGGCGCCCGTGCGTCGCGTCGTGCAAGTGAACGAAGTTGTGCAGACAGGAATCGCCGCCGCTCAGAGTGCCTTCAGCCTACTTGACGAGCCGCCGGAGACTGACACCGGCACGCGCGTGCTCGATTCGTTGCAGGGACGAGTAGAGTACCGAAACGTCCGCTTCCGCTACCTATCGACAGACCATGACGCGCTAAGCGATGTGTCGTTTCGGCTGGAACCTGGCAAGACCGTCGCCTTAGTCGGCGCGTCGGGTAGCGGCAAGACTACGGTGGCTAATTTACTGCCAAGGTTTTACCCCGTCACCGCAGGCGCGATACTGATAGACGACGTGAACATCCAGGAGCTCACGTTGGCAAGCTTGCGTCAGCATATCGCGATTGTCGGACAGGAAACGCTGCTTTTCGACGATACGGTGCGCAGGAATATCGCTTACGGTACGACCGGTGCGATCGATGATGAAAAGCTCGAGCGCGCAGCGCAGGCGGCACACGTGACGGACTTCGTGAACAGGCTGCCGGAAGGGTTTGAAACGCTGATCGGCGAGAAGGGGCTGCGGTTGTCCGGCGGTCAACGCCAGCGCATCGCCATTGCCCGGGCCCTCTACAAGGATGCGCCGATCCTCATCCTCGATGAAGCGACGTCGGCCTTAGACAGTGAGTCTGAGCGCGCCGTTCAGGCTGCGGTCGACGCTTTGTTGCGCGATCGCACGACGCTTGTAATCGCGCACCGCCTGGCGACGATCGAGAACGCCGACCAGATCGTCGTCCTATCGCGTGGCCGGGTGGCAGAGCAGGGCACGCACGCTGAGCTGCTTGCCGCCAATGGCGTTTACGCGGAGCTGCATCGATTACAGTTCAGCGAGCGGGCGAATTAGCCAAGCCTGCACGCGGGACACAGAGTCGTTTTCGTACCCTAGCGTGGGTTGGTTGGAAGCACACTGGTACCGCAAGACGATCGTGAGCTTCGTGCTGCTGCCAGTGAGCTGGCTTTATCTTGCGGTCGCGATGTTGCGCAGGACTCTGTATCGAGTCGGTGTAATTCGCGCGACCCGTGTACCCGTACCCGTCATCGTGATCGGCAACATCACGGTGGGTGGCACGGGCAAGACCCCACTGGTGTTGTGGCTTGCGCAGTGCTTGCAGGCAAAGGGCTACAAGCCGGGAGTCGTATCCCGGGGTTACGCAGGACGAGCGACCGATTATCCCATCTATGTGACTGAGCGCTCAGACCCGCGGCAGGTCGGGGACGAGCCGGTGCTGTTGGCGCGTCATTGTGCTTGCCCGGTCATCGTGGCTCCCAAGCGTGCCTTGGCGGCAAACAAGCTGGTTGCCGAACACCAGTGCGATGTCGTCATCAGTGACGATGGCCTGCAGCACTACGCGATGGCCCGCGATTTCGAGATTGCCGTAATCGACGGCGGGCGCCGCTTTGGCAATGGCTATTGCCTGCCCGCCGGCCCGTTGCGCGAGTCGGTGGCACGGCTGCGCGCGGTGCATGCGCAGGTCACGCACGGTGTGCCCAGGACCGGTGAGCTCGGCATGCGACTGCGAGCCGTGTGTTTCAGGTCGGTCGTCGCACCGAAGACCAAACAAGACTTAGCCAGCTTTGCCGGCCAGCGAGTCCACGCGCTCGCTGGCATTGGCAATCCTCGCCGGTTCTTTCAGCAGCTGAGAGAGCTCAAGATCGACGTTGCCGAGCACGTCTTTGCCGACCACTATTACTACCGACGCCAGGACATTGAGTTCGGTGACGATGCGCCCGTGATCATGACGGAAAAAGACGCGGTAAAATGCGAGCGTTTTGCTGATCAGCGGCATTGGTACCTGGTGGTCGAGGCCGACCCTGACCCGGCGCTGGCCGACAGAGTTCTGGGGTTCTTGAGAAATCAGAAACTCGTGACTGGTGATGAGTGACTGGTGACTGGTTACCACAACTGTTGACGCACTACTAATCACGAATTAGCAATTACGAATTACGGTATTGCCATGCATGTGATCATTCCCGCGCGCTATGGATCCACGCGATTGCCTGGCAAGCCGTTGCTGCGCATCGCCGGCAAGCCGTTGATACAGCATGTGTACGAGTGTGCGCACGCATGCGGCGCGGCAAATATCACGATCGCGACCGATGATCGGCGCGTCGCCGATGCGGTGTCGGCGTTCGGGGCTGAAGTCTGCTTGACCGCAA
>CAYGAS010000384.1:0-18415 GCA_964347935.1 uncultured Nitrospiraceae bacterium
TGAACCGCGCGCCGATTGCTTCAAGCACCTGAGTCCGCAGCCGCCGGTCGTTTGCCGTAAACCGTTAGTCGTCCTGGTTCGACTGTGAACGCATTCCGTCGCACTTTTGTGCAGAGCACGCCAAGGCGCCGTTAATCGTAACCGTACAACCAGCGTGTAACAGCACTGTGAATGTTCTTGACTGAATGCACCGTGCCCTTGGGGATATAGACCTCGTCGCCGGGTTCGACGACACAATGCTTCCCCGCTACGCGCATCGCCATCCGACCATCGACGACCGTCACCAACTCATTGCAGTCATGGATAAAGTTGTTCCACTCGCAACCCGGCGGATCTACAAACCAGTCACAGGAGTAACCGCGACGTTGCCAATCATCGGCAACGGCGCTCTTCGTGACGGGCAACGCGAACTTGGCCTTCTTGAGCAACTGCACAACCGCTGTATCACTCAATCGCTTCCACCGTGACGCGATCGCCTGCCTTTACTGCCTTGAGCCGTCTAACGTCGTCGATCGCCTTGGCCCAGATATTGGTCGGTGCTGCCAGGCGTATCTCGTCGGCGCGGGATATGGGGGTACGACCAAAGCCGATGGCGATGGAGTCGCCCTCTACCCAGAATGCAATCTCGCCCGCTTTGACCACGTCACGTGCGTCCGCCTCGCGCACAACTGAAACCGGTGTGGAGAAATACACCTCCTCGCCCCATGTGCTGGCTTGCGATTGAATTGGCAGGCTGTCGTACACGGCATCTGCTGTGGGGGTGTCGAGGAGCTCCGCTTTGATCTCGACCGACCCGGCCGTAATCTTGATCCTGCGCATTGAGTCTCGTTATTCGCTCGAGGCTGTTGCTTATTCGAGCATGCTAAGGCCGTACGTGCGGGATATCAATCGTGCCGGGAGTGTTGGTCGGCGCGCCTAGCCCGCCGGGTGCGTGCAGCCAAAAAAAAGCCGCCCAAAGTAGGAGGCGGCCTAACACCAACATCGGAGAGAGAGGAGCCTTTCACATAGCGAAAATTTTCACTGGGCTTTCGCGTTCATGGCCACCAGGAGGCCAAATACGGAGAAATTCTGCGTCATCGCCGTCTACGCGACTTTGATTTGCATCAAGTTTTTCAACTTTTTTGCTGCCTCGGTGGGTCCTGTCCGTGCCGATCCGGCCCCCCATGCAGGGGGCTCTGGCTAATGGCTGAATTGGCCGTGCTGCGCCCCCTTTAGCAGCTGTAAGAACTGCTCGCCATCGACGCGGATGAGACCCTCGTGGTCACCGCCCTCGAAATAGACCTCGGGCAAACCCACGAGGGCGTCATCCAGGATTGTCTGCATGCCGTAGGCCGGTCCGAGCGGTGGGATGGCCCCAGCAGCACAGTCCTTGAACACCGTCATGATCCGGTTTTCCGCGGCCAGCGCGAGATTTCTGCGCATCCTTTTCGCCAGGGTCCCCACGCGCAGGTGGCGATCGCCGGGGATCACTGCCATGACATAACCCGCTTCGTCGATAAGCACAACGGCTTTCGCCAGATGCGCTTGCGGGACATGCGTGGCTTCAGCAACCTCTCGGCTCGATTGTGTGTGGGGATGCGGTATGACCGAGTAGTGCGCACCGCGTTGTTCGAGGAAAAGCCTAACGGTTTCTGCCACAGCCATGATGGGGCCCGTTGCAACGCCGATGAGTAGGCATCTATCTAAAGTCGATCCGGCGGGAGTCGCTTTGATCCACATCAATGACAGCCGCTCATAGCTGGTCGATGCTGGCAAAACGAGGCCACTGTGAAGATTCCGGTAGAAATCACGTTTCGTGGACTTCCGCGTTCAGAAGCGATTGAGGCCGACGCACGCGAGAAGGCAAGCAAACTGGATCAATTCTGCGAGTCGATCATGGCTTGTCGGATCATGATCGAAGCACCCCACCGGCACCGGCATAAGGGCAAGCTTTATCGAGTGCGCATTGATTTGACCGTGCCAGATCGGGAGATCCTCGTCACTCGCAGCCCGAACCAACATGCGGCCCACGAAGATATCTATGTGGCTCTGCGCGACGCCTTCAATGCCGCCCGGCGCCAGCTGGAAGACTATGCACGGCGTCGGCGTGGTGATACCAAGGCCCATCCCGTAGCGGGGTCGGCGCGGATACTGCAGATTTTCCCTGCCCAAGACTACGGTTTTCTTAGAACTGAGGATGGGCGCGACATTTATTTCCACCGCAACAGCGTTGTCGGCACGGACTTCGAACACCTCGACCCAGGGATGGTAGTGAGGTACGTCGAGGAGCAAGGAGACGAGGGACCGCAAGCAGCAACCGTAACGGTGGGGTAGTCACGGCGCGATCACCGCTGTTTCAGCGGTGAAATGCAAACCGACCCACTAACTCGCGTCCGAGCGCAGGTGTTCGGCGAATTCCCGGCCGGCAGCGGTTCTCGTGAAGATCCCAAACATATCGTCTGAGTCTCGCACCGGCTGCACGCCAGGTGCGTTTGTGCAAGCCTAACAAATCATGGTCAAACGGGTTGTCTTGGTCGAGAGTAGGCTTCACGGAAGAACATCAGCGATGCTCAACCGCGGCTTGTGGGACAAAGCGGGCTTTGCGCCTGCAGCCTGCTCCCAGTCGTGGTCTGTGATGACATCGATCAAATCCTTCCCTACCACGACCCAAGGTGGCCACGGGGGTCATCGGCCATCATCACGCGCACCCCGTAAGCGCGGGTACTATCAACGACAAAGCATGGGAACACCGTCATCACGGATCTTACGGGTGGAACGTGTTGCATGGGCGGCACCGCCCCTATCGCTGCGCTTGCTGACCTGCAAGTGCATCTATTCTTTGGACTTGCATTTTCAATCGCTCAGGCGACGGCGAAGCCGCGCGTCTCGCTAGGCCGGGCCCTTGATTCGCCAACCGAAGCGTGCGTGGGTCCTTCGATCTAGCTTGCTCGAAGCGGCTTGCCTATGCCCTTGGGGCGCCCTGGCTCCTCAGATAGGGCTCGCCGCCGCGTCTGCGGGTCGCAAAACCGCAAGCGGTCAGGTGGTAAGGGCCTTGCCGCCAGAATTGGGCAGCGCCTGCCGGCGGATTTGCGGTCGGATGGAGGCGGGGTGTTTCGAAGTGTTGGCGCCCAGCATGTTGTCCACCACAGTAACGATCTGATCCCGGGTCAGCCCGATGTCTCGCAGCTGCCAGTCCGGGAGCGCACGCAACGTCCGCACGGTGGCTCGTCGACGATTCCACTGTCGCACCCATCCTAACCAGTTCTGCACAGAGTTCATGGTCATCTTTGCTACCTCCAAACGAAAGAAATTCAACTATGTTACCCGTTTAAAGATCATCTGCGCTTGTGAGAATGATCTTTTTACGTTATATATAGTGTGTTTACTCGATCGTTCAAGAGATACTTATTCAGCAATTGAGTGAATTTAATTCATTTATAAAAGTATGCGTCGCTTGCCTCCGCTAAGTGCTGTCCAGACTTTCGAGGCCGCTGCCCGGCACTTGAGCTTTCAGCGTGCTGCTCAGGAGTTGCACGTTACGCCTTCTGCGGTCAGCCATCAGATACGGGTGCTGGAAGATTTCCTGGCGGTGCGCCTGTTTATCCGGCGCCCGCGACAGGTCGCCCTTACTTCCGAAGGACAGGCCTATCTGCTGCCGATCCGTGCGGCTCTAGACCAGGTGCGCGCCGCTACGGAGCGCATCGTGACCGGTCGCGAGGCCGGGCCGCTGACTATGAACGTCTCTCCATCGTTTGCTGCCGGATGGCTCGTCCCACGTTTAGCACGATTCCAGATCGCGCAGCCGAGCATCGAGGTGCGCCTGAACCTCGTGCGCTCGACAGATGCGCTGGTGGATTTCACGCGTTCCGACGTTGATTTGGCCATCCGTCACGGCGATGTGGATCGACCGGGACTGCGTAGACATCGCTTGATCGCAGAAGAACTCGTCCCCGTCTGCAGTCCTGCCCTTTTAAAGGGTCGGCACGCCCTGGAGCAGCCTGAGGATCTGCGCCATTTCACGCTGTTGCACGCGTTGCCGCGCTTGGAAGAGTGGCAGTTGTGGCTGCAGGCAGCCGGCATCAAGGGCGTCGATGCCCGCCGCGGCCCGAAATTTCACAATACCCCGCTCACGATCGAGGCGGCAGTGGCCGCCATGGGTGTAGCGCTTTCGGACCCCCGGCTGGTAGCCGAAGAACTCGAAAATGGGCGCCTGGTCATTCCATTTGACATCGCCTTGCCTGGTGAGAGCGCGTACTACCTTATCTACCCGGATGAGCGCCATGATCACCCGAAGCTCGCCGCCTTTCGCGAGTGGTTGCTAGCAGAAGTCAGTAAGGCCAGCGATCGAAGGGACGCTGTCATCGACGAGCCGCCACCGGGCATCCGGCCTGCGCGTTGATCTGAATCGCTCTACTTGTTACCAGCGCCGGGGAGCCAGGCGCGTCGAACACCCGCCTTATCAAAGACTTCGGATGCCTGGCGGGTTACGACCTAAATTGTTGAGCCAGAAAATGGGTTGGAGCGAGCCGTACCTCGTCAATGTCTGTGCCCGAGGTAAGCGACAAGCCCGTGAAACGCCTGATGTATATCACCGAGTGCCCGCTCGGCATCAGCGTGGTTCGCCCCCGAGCACACGGCCACAAGTTGATCAGTGCTTTCGACCATGTGCCCGACTGCCCGGTTCCAGCCGGTGCTGTCATCGCGTGCGCGTTCGGGCAACGGCGCCGATTCGACCTTGTGCGCCAGGCTACGCAGCTCAGAGGCGCGCTCGCATACTGCCCGTGAGCGCTCGTCGCCCGGTTGTGCATGCCATAACCGCGCAAGGGTGTGGTGAAAGTCGTTGACCGTGGCCGGAAAATCGTGCTGGTGTTGGTGATCCTGGGGTTCTGGGTCGCCAGAAGGTCGCGCGGGCTCTTGCGCCTGCACCCCGATCAAGACGGCCATGAGCAAGCCAGCCAATGCTAAACGCCAATTAGAACGAATCATATGTCTCCCGAGGGGGCCAACTATCTCGAAGTACTAAAATCCTCGAATCACTGCAGGCACCCGGCGCGACTATCATACATGGCAAAACACTAGTGAACCACGCCTGCCCCGCGATTGCCATGGGGCGCACGCAAGAAAGCGGTTATTTGCGCGGCCGTGTTAACGGCCGTAAGCTCGGGGGGAGTACTCGTGCAGCCACCTGCTGTCAGCGTGAATCTGACTGCCGGTTGACTCGCTAGTACCTTCAGGTACCCATGAGCATTTGCGCCATGTGCTTCTGTCGTAGTCAGCAAGCTGCAGCGGTACTATTTTGGGCCACTGCGGCCATTGCGCTCGCTGCTTGCAATGAAACCCAGGTGTCGGAGCCGCAGACCGGCGAACGCACAGCCGAGAGCCTGTATCTAGACACCGGCGACCTTCCGCAGATCAGTCAGCATGGGAAGTTGCGACTGCTGCTGCCGCAGACCCTCGAGACCAATGATCTTCCGCGGGTGGGCCGCGCGCATGAGGTTATGGAAGAGACGGCAAAGGCCTTTGCTCGTGAAATGCGTCTTGAGCCGTTACCGATCTACGTGGACTCGCGCGCTGATTTGATTCCTTTCTTGCTCGAGGGCAAAGGCGACATCATCGTCGCTAACCTGACGGTCACCCCTGAACGCAAGAAACGCGTCGCGTTTACCGCGCCCGTGGCGATCGTGCACGAGCAAGTGGTAACACGGGCCGATGACGACCGACTGACCAAGCTAGCCGATCTGGCTGGGCGGCGCGTCGCTTTGCGCAAGTCGTCATCATACTGGCCACAACTTCAGGACCTGAAAAAGCGTCACCCGCAGATCGAGCTAGAAATCGTACCAGAAGAGCTTGACACCGAAGCCATCTTGTTGAGAGTCGCCAACGGCGAGTACGACGTCACCGTCGCCGATAGCAACCTCGTGGACAAAGTGCTGGCCTATCGTGATGAGCTCAAGGTCGCTTTCGAGTTGTCGCGCAATCGCCTCGTCTCCTGGGCCGTACGGCCGAAGGCGACAAAACTACGCGCTGCACTAGATCAATTCCTCGCAAAGACTACCGTCGCCCAGCCGCGGCCCACGGTCTATCACGAGGACCTGCCGGCCTTGAAGAAGCGTCAGGTCCTGCGCGTGTTGACCCGCAACAATCCGGCGACTTACTTCGTCTGGCGTGGCGAGCTGATGGGCTTTGAATACGATCTGATAAGGGAGTTCGCCGAAGAGCAGGGGCTCGGTGTGGAGATGATCGTGCCGCCGACCTTGGGTGACCTCATCCCCTGGCTCAAGCAGGGACGCGGCGACGTGATCGCGGCTTCGATGACGATTACCAAAGAGCGCACGAAGCAAGGCATCTCTTTCTCGGTACCCTATAACTACATAGAGGAAATGCTGGTCGCGCGCGAGAAAGATCCCGTCAGCTCCTTGCAGGACCTCAATGGAAGAACGATCGTCGTCTCGCCGGCCTCCTCGTACTGGCAAACGCTGCAGACCGTGAAGCGCATGGGAGCGACCTTCATTCTCGAAGCGGCGCCGGTGCACCTGACGACGAGCGAGATCATCGACAGGGTGGCCAAGGGTGAATACGACTTGACCGTGGCCGACAGTCATTTGCTCGATCTAGAATTGACCTGGCGCGCTGACGTCAAGGGGGCTTTTGCGCTCAGCGCCCCGGTGCCACTCGGTTGGGCGGTACTATTCGGCAGGCCCAAGCTTCTTAAGGCGATTAACAGCTTTATGACGACGACCTACCGCGGTACCTTTTATAACCTCACCTACCGGAAATACTTCAAGAATTCGCGTGCGATACGGCGTCACGTAAAATATGAGGCCAAAAAAACCGGGCAGCTCTCCCCTTACGACCAGTATGTGCGTGAGTACGCACGCCGCTACGGTTTTGATTGGCGGCTCATCACCGCGCAAATGTTCCAGGAAAGCCGTTTCGACCCGAACGCAAGGTCATGGGCAGGGGCACGCGGTTTGTTGCAGGTGATGCCTCGCACGGGACGCGAGCTCGGGTTTAGCAACCTGGTGGATCCACCGATCGGCATCCACGCCGGCGTCAAATATCTCGCCTGGCTACGCGATCGCTTTGAAGGTCAGGTCCCGAAGATCGAGCGCACCTGGTTTAGTCTGGCCGCCTATAACGCCGGCTGGGGACACGTATGGGATGCACGCGAGCTCGCGCGCGAGATCGGCCTGGACCACAACCGTTGGTTCGATCACGTTGAGCGTGCAATGGTATTGTTGTCCAATCCCAAATATTACCACCGGGCACGCCATGGATTCGTTCGTGGCGGGCAGCCTGTGGAGTATGTACAAAGCATTAAGTCCCGCTATGAAGCCTACACACGCGTGGCCGGACTCTAATCGCTTTGTAGGTGTCGCATAAGCCCTGTTCAGCCTTGGTTCAGGTAGGTCGATCTAACATGCCGCTACTTCAACAGGATCACTTTATGAGGAGGTACGGCATGCGTGAAAAAATCTTTGTTTACAGTCTTGCACTCGTGGCCGGTGTCGCTCTTGTAGGAATCGGCACCGCCGCGCCGGTGCAGGCCGGCGACGTCCAGGTTCGTGTCCATTTCGGCTACCCGCATGGTCATCACCATTATGGGCACCGCCATGGCCACAAGAAGTGGCGATACTTTAAGCGACATCCCCGTCGCCATTTCGGGCATCTACACCCCTGGCCTCACCGCTACCGACATTACGGTCACGCGCACAAGCCGCCCTACCGACCACGCCACTGGGGTGAGCACAGAGGGCGTGGTGGCTTCGGTATAGCGGCAGCGGCCCGCGGCAGGGATCGTGATGACGGCCCGACTCGGCGTTTGCAGTGACGCCGAACTTCAGCGGCAGCCAGCAGCCCGGTCGCCTACTGCGTTCCTTAGGGTAGACGAGGCTGCTGGCTGCACCGTCTACAGGCATGCAGCGCCTTGCGCCACGAGGGCGCGCGTGTATGCTAGGGACAGCCGGCCATGATTGCCTGCTCGCCTACCGATACGCGCAACGCTGAAAGTGATGAAAGCCCTGATACATGGATGCTCGCTCGTGCTGTGCCTGAGCCTCTATGCATCTACAGTCAGTGCCAGCCATGAGAATGCCGACACGCGCCGGGCAGGCGTGCGCACAGGTGCGCCTGCCCTGCTTGCGCAACAGTCGATCAGCGCCGAGGAAGCCGCAGCTCTGGTTCAAGCACAAACTGGCGGCCGTATACTCGCGGTCACACCTGCGCGCGTCCAGGGTCGAGCAGTTTATCGCGTCAAGGTGCTGACGCCGAAGGGCGAGGTACGCATCTACTACGTCGATGCTGCCACCGGCGCCATGTGACATGCGCATCCTGGTCATTGAAGACGAAGCGAGCCTGCAGAGGCAGATTCGCGAATGCCTGGCCTCAGAAGGTTATGTGGTCGATAGCAGCGGCGATGGCAAGGAAGGCTTGTACATCGCTTCGGAATATCCTTTGGACGCGGCGATTGTCGATCTGGGATTGCCCGGCATGTCGGGCCTTGAGGTGATCCGACGACTGCGACAGCAGGGCAATAACATACCTATCCTGATCCTGACGGCACGCGGTCGTTGGGAGGACAAGGTCACTGGCCTTGAGGCCGGTGCCGACGACTACCTGGTCAAACCCTTTCACACGCAAGAGTTGCTTGCCCGGCTCAAGGCACTGTTGCGACGGGCGGCCGGCGGCGGCAGAACGATCTCTTGTGGCGCCATTACCTTAGACACCTCAGCACAACACGTGGCCGTCGGGGGTTCGCTCGTGGAGTTAACCGCCTTTGAGTACCGCTTGCTCGAGTATCTGGTACGCCAGCGCGGCAAAGTCGTTTCCAAGACAACGCTCGCGGACTACCTTTACGCGCACGACGACGAGCGTGACAGCAACGTAATTGAAGTCCTGGTCGCGCGCTTGCGGCGCAAGCTCGACCCCGACGGACGCCTGCGGCCCATCGAAACGCTGCGAGGGCGCGGCTACCGTATAAACGCGGGCGGTGAGTAGCCGTGATGTCACTGGGCGCACGAGTAGCCCTCGGTGCCAGTCTCGTGCTGCTGGTGTTTGTGGCGCTCACAGCTATCACGCTCGATCATGCCTTTCGCGACAGTGCCTTGTCCGCGACGCAGCAGCGACTGCTGGGACAGACCTACCTGCTCATGGCTGCGGCCGAGGTGGAAGCACAAGGGCGGTTGACGATGCCGGCGAAACTGCCGGAAGCTCGTTTCTCGCTGCCAAGCTCCGGCCTGTATGGGATGGTGGTCGATGCCAATGGCGGGGTCCTTTGGCGCTCCCCCTCCGCCGTCGGCGTGCGCACAGTCCCGGGCCGCGTGCTTCCTGTCGGTCAACACAGCTTTGAGCAAAGGCGGGCCACCGATGACCAGGAATATCTGGTCGTTAGCTACGGCGTCCAGTGGACGACAGCAGAAAGGCGCCATCCGCTGACGTTTGTCGTGGCCGAGGAGAGCTCGCCCTTTCTCGCCCAGATTCGGCGCTACCGACGCACCCTCTGGGGATGGCTGGGTGCCATGGCGCTTTTGCTGGTGCTTACTCAGGCCTTGACGCTGCGCTGGGGCTTGCGACCGTTGCGCCAGGTGAGCCAGGAACTCGCAGCCATCGAAAGCGGCTCGCAAGACCAGCTCCTAGAACAGTATCCGCCAGAGCTTGCAGGACTGACACGGAATCTCAACGAGTTGCTGCGGCACGAGCGCAGGCAACAACAGCGCTACCGCAATGCGCTCGGCGATCTCGCCCACAGCCTAAAGACCCCGCTTGCCGTGCTGCGCAGCGCGCTCGCTGACAGTAAGACGTCGCCCATCGACCCCCATCTGGTGGAGGAACAACTGAGACGCATGGATCACATTGTCAGCTACCAGCTGCAGCGCGCGGCCACGGCGGGGCGCACGCGATTGACGGCGCCGGTAGACTTGCGTGCCGTCATCGACAGGCTGATTGAGTCACTAAACAAGGTTCATCGTGACAAGCAGGTGGAAGTGATTGAGGAAATCAAAGAGGAATTACGCTTCTACGGGGACGAGGGAGACCTGATGGAGTTGCTCGGCAACACGCTCGACAATGCGTACAAGTGGTGCCAGCGCCGCGTGCGCATCAGTGCTGAGAAGGAAAGCGCGCAGCTGATTCTGCGAATCGAGGATGACGGTCCGGGCATCGGTGCGGCCGATGTCGATTTCCTCTTGCAGCGTGGCGTGCGTCGCGACGAGCATGTGCCGGGGCACGGCATCGGGCTTGCGACGGTGCGCGACATACTCCAGGCCTATGACGGTGACATCGTCATTGAGCGAAGCCCGCTCGGCGGCGCCGCTATTCGCCTGCGACTGCCGCAGTCCCCGGGGTGATTCCCCTGCTTCAGGCGCGCGCGGTATCGCCGCGCATCCGTTGCCAGTAACCGCGTGGATCCAGGACCGTAAGCGGAAATTCAGGGCCATGGGCGACAAGCGAGGGGTCGTGCGTGACCAGCAGGTCGGCCTTCGCATGCATAGCCGATGCCAGCAGCCAACCCTGCGGGAAACCGACACCGGGCCAAGGCTTGGGCGGGTTACTGAGCTCTGCGTGCTCGCGCAAGAACGGGGGTACCTGATCGGCTAGGATCGCGGGCACACCGAGGCGCTCGACCAGTAAGCGCCGGACATCGGCCAGCACCCGGTGATTGGCCACCAACCGATGGCGCGCCAGGACCAACCGAAGGACATCCGCGCAGAGGCCGCGGGTTGAGAAGGCGGCTACCAGCACCGCCGGGTCAAGGCATACTTTCACGGCCACGCCCGGAAGATCTCGTCATCCGTCAACCAGCCTCGCGCCTCGGCAAAGGGTGCCGCCACCTGCCGCAGGCCCTCGAAGCGCACCAGCGCCAGCTGCCGCTGCACGGCTTCACGAATGAGCTCGCTGCGTGGGCGTCCTGTCCGCGCGCTGAGCCGCTCAAGCAGGCGCGCGGTCCGCGGATCGATACGGAAAGTGACGATCGGCATGTATTACAATGTATTACAATTTTACCTTGGAAGGCAAGCAGAATCAGGCGCGGACCGCCGCGCCCCCGCCGAGTGCCGCGTTCCTCGGCAGGGCACTGAAGGTGGCACGGGTGTTGCTACGGCTCAGGCAAGGCATGAAGTCGCCCGCGAAGGGCTGCAGGCAAGGAGCGAGCAACGATGTACATGCGCAAAGAGTCTGAATATACGATCCACTACGACGGCGATCGGATCATCTTGAGCGGCGCCGCCCAGTCCATTCACCTGGAGGCCGAACGGATCTTGCGGCGGTTTGCCCACAGTGCGCGGCCATACGCGATCAAGGTCGATACGCTCGAGCGCATCGTGCTGGCCGCGACCCACTGAGCCCGCACAAAGGCGCGGTGCGCGCAGACGCTGCGTCTGTGCGCGCGCCGTCAGTCTCCATCGGCCCACCCCTCCCCAGCGTCTGGTACCTACCCCATTTACGCAGCGAAGCCCGTCTTGCTGGTATCATTGCGCCGAGGGTCGCAGTCAGCATGGAGGGCCGTACATGGTCGATCGGCACCAACAGCTCGCACAGAAGGTGGTCGAGGCATTCCGGGCAAGCCTCAGCGAGGACGCCCGCCAGCAGATTTCCCAAACAGCACTAGATGAGCTGGCGCTTATGATCCGAGAAGCCCTGTCGGAAGAGCTCGAAAGCGCTGCGGCATCTGTGGAAGAGCTCGCGCGAACGTTGCGCGCGAACATCGACAAGCCGGAACTCGGGCTGTAGTCGACAGCACCTAAGGCGCCGCCGGGGTGGCTTGCGCCTTGTGCAATTCCTCCAGGGCGACGTCACGCATCCGGAACTTTTGCAGCTTGCCCGTCACCGTCATGGGGAATTCCTCGACGAAACGAATGTATTTCGGGATCTTGAAGTGTGCGAGCCTTTCCCGGCAGAAATCTCGAATCTCCTGTTCGCTTGCCGTCTCGCCCGCATGCAGCTTGATCCACGCCGCCACCTCTTCCCCATAGTACTCGTCTGGAATGCCAAAAACGGCGACTTCTGCCACTTTCGGGTGTGCGAAAACCACATCCTCGATCTCACGCGGATAAATATTCTCGCCCCCGCGGATTATCATCTCCTTGAGTCGCCCGGTTATGCGCACATAGCCGCGCTCGTCCATGGTTCCCATGTCGCCCGAATGTAGCCAGCGATTCTTGTCGATTGCCTTCGCCGTGGCCGCTGAGTCACGATAGTAGCCTTGCATGATGTGGTAACCCCGAAAGCAAATCTCCCCGACTTGTCCCACTGGGACTGTCTCTCCTGTGACAATGTCGACAACCTTGACCTCCTGGTGGGGTAGGTTGGTACCGACCGTCTCGATCCGCCGCTGTGGACTGTCTTCGCGCGCAGTCAGATGCGTGAGCGGTGAGGCCTCGGTCTCGCCATAGCCGATCAAAATCTCGCGGCAGTGCATGTCCTCCATCACCCGTCTCATCAGTGCGGGCGGACAGGGCGCGCCTGCCATAATACCGGTGCGCAGACTCGTGAGATCAAAATCCTTGAACTGCGGATGCTCGAGCTCAGCGATAAACATGGTCGGAACGCCGTGCACCGCCGTGCAGCGCTCCTTTGCGATCGCACCCAGTACCGCTAGCGGGTCAAAGTGCTCGCAGGCGATGACAATGCACGCCCCAACTGAGAAGCACAACAGGTTCGCCAACACCATGCCGAAGCAATGATAGAAAGGCACCGGAACGCACAAACGGTCCGTCTCGCTAAAATGCATTGCCTGCGCAGCGAAATAGGCATTGTTCAGAATGTTGTGGTGCGTGAGTACGACTGCCTTAGGAAATCCTGTGGTGCCGGAGGTGTACTGAATGTTGATCGGGTCGTCTATGTCGAGCGCAGCCGTGATTGCATCGAGCTGCTCCGCAGAAACGCCGTCACCTGCGTGCAACACCTGTGCCCAGGTTGTGAAGCCGAGCGCCGGAGGTTTGGTCGCAAGCGGTGCCGCGGGATCGAACACGACCACACGTCGCAACGCCGGGAATTCGCGGCTGTGCAGATCGCCCGCTCGTGCCCGTTCAAGCTCGGGTATGAGCTGCACCAGCATCCTCACGTAGTCGCTGGTACGGAATGCAGGAATGGCGAAGATGCCCTCGACTTCGGAGCGTTGCAGCGCGTAGGCGAGCTCGCGCGACCGATACGCAGGATTGATATTCACGAGCACGGCGCCGATGCGTGCGGTCGCCATCTGCATCAGCAGCCATTCGATATTGTTGGTCGACCAAACGCCGATACGATCGCCTTTGACGAAACCGATACCCACAAGCCCGTGCGCAAGCTGATCGACGGCGACGCTCAGCTCAGCATAGCTGAGTCGCCGATTCTGCGGTACCGAGACAACTGCCTCACGTTCAGCAAAACGCTCTACAATTGCCGCAAAATGTAGCGCTATGGTCGTGCCGAGTAACGGCTCGGTCCCGCCCCGATGATAGTAGCTCCTGCGCATCTTTCATCCTTGCCCGCCTGATCGAGGGAGCGGGCAGTCATTGATCGGACTCCATCTCCACGTTTCCACCATATCGTCGTGCCCTCGAGAGATCGCTTCGCCCTCCGGCTTCATGGAACACGCTTGCGCTGACGCGGAAGGTGTTCAGTATATCGACCATCGTCGTGTGGCCATGGCTCGTTTCACACGCCTGACAGCCAGCTCGACGGCCGCCGTTCTCGGCAAGATTTGTTTGTCTCTGGCCGCATTAAGTACCTGTGCGGTATTCTCGCGTAGCTTTTCCTTAATGGTCTCCAGTGCTGTGGTTTCGCTGGCACCCGCGTACTCCATCGCCGCACAGATCACTCCACCTGCATTGGCGATAAAGTCAGGCACCGAGAGCACATCGTGTTCGTGCAGGTATTTCTCGGCGCCTGTCGTTATGGGGATGTTGGCGCCCTGCACGACCAGACGTGTCTTCAACCGCTGTACATTGCCCTCATGTATCACATCCGGGCGTGCGGCAGGGATCCAGATGTCGCAATCGATGTCAACAATGGCGTCGCGGTCGATGGAGTGGCCCTGCGAGAAGTCCGCGACACTGCCGCCGTCGCGCTTGAACGCGATCAACGCGGCGACGTCTAAGCCATTGGCGTCATGGATCGCCCCGCGCGAGTCAGCGGCGCCAACCAGTATCGCCCCCTTGGCACCCAGAAATCGCGCCGCATGCATGCCGACGGCGCCGAAGCCCTGTACGACGACGCGCGCACCGGTGAGCCCAAAGTCACAATATTCAAGCGCAACCTCTGTAGCATGGCTCAAGCCCCAACCGGTCGCACCGATCTCATCGAGCGGAATCCCACCGATCTCGCGCGGCAGACCCACGGCACGACCGATTTCATCATGTACCCAGGCCATGCATTCCTCATCGGTACCCATATCGGGACCAAAAATGTATTCGCCTATGTCCCTCAGGGCACACGCCAGTGCGCGGATCCGCGGCTCCTTCTCGCTCTTGCTGATCTTAGGATCACCGTAGAGCACGGCCTTGCCCCCGCCGTGCCGCAGTCCCGCCGCCGCATTCTTGAGCGTCATTGCGCGGGCAAGCCGGAAGCACTCCTGACTGCTGACATCAGGCGCCATGCGCAAGCCGCCGATAGAGGTCCCTCTGGCCACGTTATCCACCACGAGTATGGCCTTTAGCTCGAGCGACGGTTGATAAACGTGGATGACCTTCGCCGGTCCGAGCTCGTCCGCAAAGCCAAACATGTCTTGCATCGATGTTCCCCCATGCCAGCGGCCTCACGCCTGCATAAGTACAACACCACTATTTCTTGCGTTTGGCTTTGATTCAGGTCAACGGCGACACCATCTCGCCACTCACGCTGCGGCGAGCCTTTGCTTAAAGGGGAATATGCCTAGGCAGCAGGTTGCCGGCGCTTGTGCTCGCCGATGCGAAGCAGGCTCGGCAGGAGGATCAACGTAAAAACGGTGCTGACGGCCATACCGCCGACGATGACCGCACCAAGACCGCGGTAGAGCTCTGTACCTGGGCCGGGGATCAGCACCAGCGGCAGCATGCCGAAAATCGTCGTCAGCGTCGTCATCAGAATGGGTCGGAGCCGCAATCCCACGGCCTGCTCGACGGCTTCGTAGCGTGGTAGTCCCTCGCGCTCGGCAGCACGGGTTTGATGCACGAGCAGGATGGCATTATTCACCACGATGCCGAGCAAAATGATAAAGCCGATCATCGTGAGCAGGTCCATCGGTTGGAACGTCGCCAGATTGACCAGCCGCAGTGACACAATGCCGCCGACGGTGGCGAGCGGCAAGGCAAGTAGCACCAGCAAGCTGTCCTTGAATGAGCGGAATAGGGCGCTCATCAACAGATACAAGATCGCGACCGCCAACAGGAAGCTGCCGCCCATGTTCTGCAGCGCGACCTCTAGTTTGTCGGCCGTGCCGCTGTAGCGAATGGCGCCGTCCTCCGGGAGCAAACTTTCCACCGCCGGGGCCACCTTGTTTCTCAACACACCCAACGCCTCTTCAAGTGACAACCCGTCGGGAGGGCGGATCTCCAGCGTGACTGTGCGCCGGCGATCGAGCCGTCGAATCTGATCAGGCCCGGCCGTGCGTACGATATCCGCCAGCTCCGCCACCGGCAGCACACCGCCGTTCGGGGTTGCCAGCGGGATCGCACCGAGCTCCTCCGGTGTCGACCACAGTTGCGAGCGCACGATGATGTCGAGGCGTTCTTCGCCGTCGAAGTAATCGCCAACGAAAAGGCCATCCCCCAGGGCACGCGATACCCCCGCCATGATGTTGCGGTCCCAGCCGGCCTCGGCGATACGCCGTTCGTTCGGCACCAGGCGCAACTCCGGCTCCGCTAGCTCAAGCCCCGGCAGCGGGCGCACCGTCCCCCCTGGTAGCGCTTGCTGGGCCGTGATAAAGGCGGCGGTCGCGGCTTTCAGCAAAGTCTCCATGTCACGCCCCTGCAGATTCATATCGATACTGCGTCCGCCGGCGAAGCCGCCGAACAAGGATGCGCGTCTAGCAAACGCCAACGTATCGGGAAAACCGTAGATCGCTTCGTTGATCGCCGGCAACAGATCATTGGCATGCCGGTCGTCCTCGGCACGCGCGCCCATAAACACGCCGGCAGGAAATGCAACAAAGAAATAATGTTTAATCTTCGGGTGCTTCTCACCTTTGAGATACGGCGTCATGCGATCAGCAATTACCTGCCCCATTTCCTTTTCGATATGGTCCATATTGACGCCCGGGGGTGGCAATATGAAAGCGAAGACCAAATTCCGATTACCTTCGGGCAGGTAGTCTGCCTTCGGGATCAAGAGCCAGGTCATGAGGAGTGGAAAGCTGATCAAGACGCCGATCCACACTGCCCGTCGCAAGCGGGTATTGGTGATGGTCATGATCACGCGCGTACCGGCCTGCCACCAGTTCGCATGGCGGTCGCGCAGCTGCAGGCGCGTAAGCCACTGATTGGCAGCGGTCGGGATGACTGTGATCGCAACCAGCAGCGACACCGTCACAGCGCCCGTTATGGTCAGCGCCAGGTCCGCAAACAACTGGCCCGATTCGTCCTTCAGAAAGACGACAGGCAGAAAGATCGCCACGGTGGTCGCGGTCGACGCCAACAACGCCCCCCAGACCTGGGTCGCGCCCAGCAACGCCGCACGTTCTCCTTTCTCGCCACGTTCGCGCAATCGTACGATGTTCTCCAGCACGACAATCGCGGCATCGAGCACCATGCCAACGGCGAAGGCGAGGCCGGCCAAGGAAATGATATTGAGCGTATGGCCGGTGAAATCAAGCACCATGAAGGCGGCGCCCAACGACAGCGGGATCGACATCGCCACCATCAGCGTGGCCCGGAAACGGCGCAGAAACCACCAGAGCACACAGACGGCAAGCACGATGCCGAGACCGAGGTTGTTACGCAGCATCTCGATCGAACGCTCGATGTAGATCGTTTCGTCATACACTTGCTCGATCGACAGCCGGGCGCGGGCCAATGGGCCCTCGGCGAGCTCGGCCATGGCCTCCTGCAAGCCCCTCATTACCTCGAGCACGTTAACGCCCGCTTCGCGATGGGCATTGACGGCGATCGCCGGCGTGCCCTTGGTAATGACGAAGCTGCGGCGGTCCTCCATGCGCACATCGATTTCGGCAAAGTCACGCAGCAATACCGGCCGGCCGTCGCGCCACTCGAGCACGAGCTCGCCCATGGTCGTCGGTTTGAAGGCGCCGGCGAACCGCACCGTGTAGCGGCGCTTACCGACATCAACGGTGCCGGCAGAGATATTTTCATTGCCGCCAATCAGACGTGCGGCCACCGGAAACTCTACACCGAGGCTCGCAGCCTTATAGGCGTCAAAAGTCACGCGCACTTCACGCTTACGCCCGCCCCGAACTTCCGACAGCGCCACACCGCGTACGCGTTCAAAACGCGTCTGCACCACTTCCTCGACGTAGTCAAGGTAACTTTGCACGTCGCGCGTGTTGCCCTCTTTGGTCTTAACGATGAACCAGGCTATCGGGCGGCTACGTCCACCGACGGTGCTCAGCACAGGCTCATCGGCGTCTTCGGGGTAGCGCGGGACCCGATTGAGTCGATTGAGCACTTCCACCAGCCCACGCTGCAAATCGAAGCCGACGACAAACTTGATGCTGATCTCGCCCTGACCACGCCGTGCGTTAGACAACAACTCCGTCATGCCCGGAAGACCGCGCAGCACCTTCTCTTGCGGCTCGATAATCTCCGCCTCCACTTCTTCGGGTGCAGCGGCACGCCACGTCGTGGTGATAGTGATCTCGGGCTGTTCGACCTCGGGCGTGAGCTGAATCGGCAGGCGGCTCAGACTGATCAAGCCAAACATGATCACGAGCAACACGCCCACAAGGGTCGCTACGGGATTGCCGAGGGCTGCGCGTGTGATGATCACGGCTTCGGTGGAGCGCTCAGGACCTGAACCTTCTGTCCATCGCGCAAACGCTCGCCGCCACGAATGACAACACGGTCACCGGCTTGGATACCGTTACTCACCTCAATGAAGTCTCCTGCTGCGACTCCCGTGGTCACGGTCAGGCGTTCGGCGGTGTCGTCATCGCGAATGCGAAATACGCTCGTGCCCGTACGCCGCAGCACCAGCGCATCGCGCGGTACAGCAATGACTTCGCGCGCGGCTGCCGTGGGTACCTCGACGCGCACGGTGTGGCCTGCCGGCCATTTCGCATTGCTAAGCGTGAGGCGCAACTCGTAGAGCCGCGAACGGTCATCACCGACCGGCACGATCGTGCGTACCTTCGCGGTCACGCGTTCGGGGCTAGCCATAAGGTTGAGCTCGCTGCCTTGGCGGATGAAGCCAAGCGCATCGGCCGGCACGCGTGCCTGCACTTCCAGCGCGCCTGGATTCACGAGACGTACAATGGCGCCGCCACTCTCGGCCCATTCCCCCGGCTGCACGATCCGCTCGGTCACCA
>CAYGAS010000385.1:0-10005 GCA_964347935.1 uncultured Nitrospiraceae bacterium
GGCCATCGAGTCGGGATTTCTTCACCGGCAGCTATTCGTCGTCGATGCCGTCACGACGGACAGCACCGGGAAGTGTTCTGAATAGCATGGCCGCAGCGAAGCCGTGTCGAGTTACTGGAATGTCCGCGCGACACGGGACGATCCGGTAGTCGAGCCGGGCACTCACGGCTCAGAAGCTGCGCCCGACGAATCTCAAAACACCGGAACCTGATCGGCCCCTAACGTGATGCCTGCAAGCTCATCCATCGTACTGCGGCGAGCGCCTTCGACCACTTCTGCATGCGTTATCCCGCGTGCATTCATGCATGTGCCACACGGTAACAGCCTGCCGTCTCGCGGGACTGACGTCAGCATCACCTCCAGGTTGTAGTAGCCGGCGCGCACTTTTTGCACGCTTTCGCGCACGCGACTGCGTCACCCATCAGGAATACGGACAGTTCCGTTCCCGGTTCACTCTTGAAAATGTTTCTAGCCGCTCGAACGCCGTCGTAGCTGCGCTCGCTGCCGTAGGGTGGATCGTTTAATATCATCAGGATCTTCACGGCTTATCTCGCTAAACATCGGTTTATTTCCATTCGCGGCGATTGATGGCGTAGGCCGTGACCTTTCCGACAAACGGCATCGCCAGCATTCCCGGCAGGGCAGCGCATTGCTTCAGATCCCGGAAGGTGCGAATGCCAATCGTCATGCCCTCGTGTCCCGCGCGCGGCTGGTCGCGGTATGTGCCCAAAAGACGATCCCACCAAGGCAGGTTAAAGCCGAAATTGCTGTTGGTCTCGTCGTCCTCAATGGAGTGGTGTACGCGATGCATGTCGGGTGTAACGAGGAACCAACGCAACCAGCGATCGACGACGCGCGGCATGTTTATGTTGCTGTGGTTGAACATGGACGTCGCGTTGAGCAGCACTTCGAAGATCACAACGGCGAGTGCGGGTGCCCCCGACACAATGATCACCGCGAATTTGATCAGCATTGACAAAATGATTTCGATGGGATGAAAACGCGCTCCCGTGGTGACATCGAAATCCAGGTCGGCGTGGTGCATGCGGTGCAGCCGCCACAGCACCGGCACGGCATGGAACATGACATGCTGCAGGTAAATGGCCAGATCCATGGCCACAACCGAGGCGATCACAGCAACTGCATAAGGTGCATCGAGGTAGTTGAACAGCCCCCAACCCTGGCTGTTCGCGAACACGGCGACGCCGACGGCGGCGGCCGGAAACAGCAACCGGAGCAGTAGCGTGTTTAGCGCGACAATCGCGAGATTGTTGGCCCAGCGTCGCGTCTTCGACACGGTCAGCGCACGCCGCGGAGCGGCCAACTCCCACAGCGCCATGATGGCGAAGATGCCGAAGAAAAATCCCAGGCGAATGACAAGCTCGTGGTGTGCGACAAGGTCAGTCACTTGGTGAACGGTGGACCTGGAGCTTCGGGGTGGTTTGCCGTCATGTCGGAGAATTTATAGTATTCAACCGATGACTTGCATATTCAACTGCGGATTCGAAAGAAGGCCCGTGCGGGAAAGGTCGCGGGGAAGCGCCCGTCAAAACGGGGTCATTGCGTACTGGCGGGCTCAGCGATTGTGCACAGGATGGCGAGCACGTGGCTGAGGTGCGGGAGCATAGCGTCCTGGGGCCACACGCAGAGCGCGGTTTTTCGCAAGCAAACGATGTCGCCCTGCTTGTCGAGATGACCAGAGCGAAAGCTCATATTCCATGAGCAAGCCGCAACTTCGCGTCACCGTATTCTCGGATTATATCTGTCCGTTCTGCTACATCGGCTCGATTCGCCTCGATCGGCTGCGCGAGCAGTTCGACCTTAAGGTGGAATGGGCGTCTCTCGAGATCCATCCGGATAATCCGGAACAAGGGCGACCAGTCGCGGAGCTCGGCTATCCGCCCGCGCAGTGGCAGGAGATGATGGCGGCGTTGGCACGGATGGCCGAGGAAGAGGGCGTGCATATCGCCGAGCGCACGTTTACCACCAACTCACGCAGGGCTTTGCTACTGGCCGAAGCGGCGAAAGCAGAGGGCGCTGGAATTTTCTATCGGCTGCACAACCGGCTGTTCCAGGCTTATTTCGGCGAGCGCCAGAATATTGGTCAGGTGGAGGTGTTGCATGCGCTCGCGCGTGAGACCGGCATGCCCGACGCCAGCATCGAACGCGCCTGGGCCGACCCCTATTTTGCACAACGTTTGCAAGCGTACCAGGCACGTGCCGCACGTCTCGGAGTCAGCGCTACGCCCGCCTTCATTGTCGGGCAGCGGTTGCTCCTGGGAGCGGTGCCGACGCAGATGCTGAGGGATGCCGCTGAGGCCGCCGTCTCGCTCCAAGCTGCGCCCCAAGACTAGGCGTCCGGCGGCCGAAGCGCCGTGCCTTCGATGGTAATAGAACCTGTCGTGCCGATGGCGCCATCGATCACGATGTCTACCGGCAGAAACAGGCGCACCACGTCCGCGTTCGTGAGCAGATGTTGAGTGATGCGCGCCGGGCGCAGCTCGGAGGTGCCGGGGACAGCACAGAGCGGCACGATCAACTGATCCGCAAGATGCTCGTCGATCGCGGCATCGGTTGCGAGGAAAGCGTCTAGCGCATCGACCGCGTCATCGGCTACGCGCTCGGCAGGCTTGCCGCGCGCGCCGAGCGCGTCGTAACAACACTGCGCGTGTTCGAACTCGGCAATCAGCATAAGCATCGTGCCCGGTGAATAAGCGTGCATGCGGGCGAGCTTGATGTCGACACTGACACCGTGTCGCATGAGTCGCTCGATCGCCCGCCGTCGCTGGCGCTCGGCGATCGAGACGTCGAGGTTGGCGACCATCGACAGGCCGCGCACGCGTCTTAAGCTGCCGCGTTCGATCAGCGACAAGGGCCTTAGCGCTGCAGCGGGCTCGATGTTGACGTTCACGCGCCCGCCGCCTTTGGGATAGAAGCCGGGCTTATCTAGAGTGCCCCAAATGTGATAGCCGCAGCACCGCAAGTAATGCAGCCAGTGTTCGCCGAGATAGTGAAAGCTCGGACTCCAGGGCACGTGCGTGCCACCAACGACATCGATGCGCGAGGCCGTCCGCGCGAAGCTGAGCGGTATACTGACGCTCTGCACGACCAGGGTCACTGCGCCGGCGGTACCGATATCGAAGGTGTAGTCGCCGGCATTGAGCGACGCCGGTTCAAACCGCAGCTCCGTAGATCCGAGCCTCGCCCCCTCTACGCGCGCCCGGCTGATGGCTGCGGCGGCGTGCACCGCCTGGAGGTGCTGTGGCATCAGACCGGGTTTGGGGCGGCGGCCGCGAATTCCACGGATGCGAACGGGCTGGCGCGTCAGCACTGACATAGCCAAGGAGGTGCGCAATATCTGGCCGCCGCCTTCCCCGTGTGTGCCGTCGACATCGATCATGAAGTACAGTTGATGTTCGCGAAGCGCGTGGTGAGTGTGCCACGACAGCTGCAGGCACCATTATCGATGATCGGGTCTGTGTTCACCATATTAACTAGGCAGCACGGCAGCCGTGTCGATGAAGCTAACCGCGTCTAGCTGGCTCGCCGGTGTCGACGGTTGTCGCGGCGGTTGGTTCGTGATTCTGCGTCAGGGCATCTCCAGGCCGCGAGCAGTGCGATTTTCGCTGTGTCACGAGTTCGCCGAGGTGCTGGCATTGCGCGAGAAGCCGCATGTGCTCGCCGTTGATATCCCGATCGGACTCTTGGCGACCCCGCAACCCGGCGGGCGGGCCTGCGATCGCGAGGCGCGGCGCGTGCTCGGCGGCCCGCGTCGAAGCAGTGTCTTTACGCCGCCCACACGGCGTGCGCTAAAGGGCCGCAGCTACCGGGAAGCGATCCGACTGAACCGACAGGGCTTAAGCCTGCAAGGCTATGGCATTCTTGCCAAGATTCGCGAGGTCGACCGGCTGCTGATTGGCGTCGGCGCGCGGCACGTGCACGAAGCTCATCCCGAGTTGGCGTTCGCAGAGCTCGGCGGAGCGGCGATGCAACACAACAAGAAAACCGCCGCTGGACAGCAAGAACGCGAACGCTGGCTGCGACGTCACTACCGCTCGCATTACCTCGCCCCGGCCGAGTTGCGCGCGCGTTTTGGATCTGGTGCCGTCGGCTTCGACGATATCTTGGATGCCTATGCGCTCGCGTGCACGGCCGCGCGCATTGCCAGGGGTCAGGCGATCCGCTTGCCGCCAGGGCCGCCGCTGCAAGATGCGCGCGAGCTGCCCATGGCGATCTGGTACTGAGTGTCGGCATGAGCTTGCGCGAGTGTTCCCGCGGGGATTGCACCGGCGCACCAGAATTAGTAGGTTATGCGCGCTTGGCGGACCACTCCACGCCCACGAGGTGCAGATGGCGGATATTCCACGAAACCCGACACGACCGGTAAAGATCGGTTCGATTGTTATCGGCAACGGCAATCCGATCGCCGTGCAGAGTATGTGTGCCACTCGCACGCAGGATGTCGAGGCGACCGTCGGCCAGGTCAACAATCTTGTCGCCGCTGGGGCCGACATCATCCGTATCGCCTGCGATAATCGCAAGGATGTCGCCGCGCTGATGGAGATCCGGAAGCGGACATCGGCCAACCTGTCGGTTGATTTGCAGGAGAATTATCGCCTTGCTGCACTTGCCGCGCTGCACGTAGACAAGATTCGCTACAATCCCGGGCATCTCTACCACCACGAACGCGCTAAGCCCTGGCAAGACAAGGTCAGATTCATCGTCGACGTTGCCGGTGAGAATGACTGCGCGTTGCGGGTGGGCGTGAACTGCGGCTCGGTCGATCCCGCCAAGACCGGTAAGTATGCCGCCGATGATTCAATCTCGCCGATGCTGGAGAGCGCGCTGGAACATTGCAAGTTCTTAGACCAGCTCGGTTTCACGCGCTATTGCGTGTCGCTGAAGGATTCCGATCCCGCCAAGGTCATCGAGGTGAACAAGCGCTTTGCGGCGGAGCGCCCCGACATACCGCTGCACTTGGGTGTTACCGAAGCCGGCATGCCACCCGATGGTATCATCAAGACACGCATCGCGTTTGAACAGCTCATCAGTCGGGGGATTGGTGATACCGTACGGGTGTCGCTGACGTTACCGAACGCGCGAAAGGGCGAAGAGATCAAGGCCGGTCGTGAGATCCTGGCGGATATCGCCGCCGGGCGTGTGCGCAGCGTAGTCGATTACGGCCGCGACACCCTCAATATTATTAGTTGCCCCAGTTGCTCGCGCGTGGAGAACGAAGCCTTCATCGATCTCGCCCAGCAGGTCAAGGAGATGACCCAGTACGCGCACCGCTACGCCGTCACCATCGCCGTCATGGGTTGCCGCGTGAATGGTCCAGGCGAAACGGACGACGCTGATCTGGGATTGTGGTGCGGTCCCAATCTGGTCAATCTCAAACGCAAGAATGAGCAACTGGGTGCTTTTCCCTACGATGAAATTCTGCCGCGTCTGAAGCAGGAGCTCGACGCGCTGATCGCCGAGCGGCACGCGACAAGCAGTTAGTCCGCGGCCACGCTAAGCATTCCCCAGACGATGCATTACCGCAGTGACGCAGGGACGCTGTGCGGCAGGCATAGGTGGACGTACGGACTACACGGGTACGGCCTGCTTGGCTATGCTGCGGGTGAAAGACTAGGCTAGGCATTGCGGTCGCTTGCGAATGTGAGCAGGTCGATCTGCGTTAGCCGTCTGGCCGTCGGCCCGCGGCGTCAGGCTCTGCTGCCTGGGAATCTTCCCTTCGCGTCGGGCCACACGATTGGCGTCTGTAGATGAGCGCTTGTCAGCGCTGTCCCGTATCGTGTCGGAAAGATCGTGCGTCGAGAGGAGGCTTGTTTGACGCAAATCGCTGAACAGCGTGTGACCGCAACGACGGCGCTGCGAAACCGCGCAGTGTTGGAGCTTGCTGCGCTTGCAATTCTGACCCCTATCTTCCTGTACTTTGTCCCGCGCAACGCGGGCTTGTACGCGACGGCGGCGATTTTGTTCTTCGGCTTTGTCGGTATTAGCGCCATCAAGCAAAGGGAACATATCTGGCCGGCGCCGACGCGCGCTTGGACAGAACGCCTGAGCCGTTCTATGGGCCTCATGTTCGCCGTCACGGCGCCGACGGTATTGTTGTTCTATGCCTGGTCCCTGTGGATGGGTCGGCAGATTTCGTTGGATAATCTGTTTCTTGCTTTCTGCCTGTATTTCCCTTGGGCCTTGTTGCAGCAGGCGATCTTCATGCTCTATCTGCTGGGCCGGTTGCGAACAGCATTGCCGTCACTCACGCCGCCGATTGTGGCTGTGCTCAACGGCACCGCCTATGGGCTGGTGCATTTGCCCGACAAGGTGCTGGCGCTGGTTACCCTTATTGCGGGCTCGGTGTGGAGCTATGCCTATCTGCGGGAACAGCAGCTGCTCCCGCTTGCGCTGTCACACGCGGTGCTCGGGTCGACCTTCTATTACTTCGTGGCGGGACGCGATCTCTATCAGGACTGGCTGACGGTGCTGGCGAGACTGTTTTGAGCGCAGCGGACCGCGAATCAGGCGCGCCCGGCAGCCTTGTGCGCGAGCAGCGCACCGAAGCGCTGTTTGATCGCCTGTAGAATGCCGGCGTAGTCGAGTCCGGCCTCGGCAAGCATCTCCTCGCGCGACCCGGTTTCGATCAACGCGTCGGGAAGCCCCAGGTTCAGTATCTGCACCTCTCTACCATGGTTGCCCAGACACTCGACGACCGCACTGCCGGCGCCACCGGGCAGCACGTTGTCTTCGATAGTCACCAGCGCGGCGTGCGTGTCGGCAAGCTCCATGATCAGGCCCTCGTCTAACGGCTTTACGAAGCGCATGTTCACCACGGTCGCATCGAGCTCCTCAGCCACGTCCAGCGCCGGCGCGAGCATGACACCGAATGCGAGTAGCGCGACCTGCTGGCCGCGACGCCGGAGCTCGGCCTTGCCGATCGGCAGAGCGGTCATTTCCTGCTGCAGCTGTACCCCGGGACCTCTACCGCGCGGATAGCGCACCGCCGCCGGTTGGTTTAGCTGAAAGCCGGTGTACAGCATCTGGCGGCACTCGTTCTCGTCCGCCGGCGCCATCACCACCATGTTGGGCAGGCATCGCAAGTAGCTCAGGTCGTAGCTGCCATTGTGGGTCGCGCCATCCGGACCGACCACGCCCGCGCGATCGATCGCGAGCAGCACCGGCAGGTCCTGCACCACCACGTCGTGAATGACCTGATCGTAGGCGCGCTGTAAGAAGGTCGAGTAGATGGCGACTACCGGTTTCAGACCGTCGGCAGCCAAACCGGCGGCAAATGCCACACTGTGCTGTTCGGCGATGCCGACATCGAAGTAGCGGTCCGGGTAGCGCTTGGCAAACTCGACGAGTCCCGAGCCCTCGCACATCGCCGGTGTGATGCCGACAAGTCGATCGTCCGTTTCGGCCATATCGCACAGCCAGGTGCCGAATACCTCGGTGAAAGTCGGTCCTCCTTTCTTCGCCGACGGCGCCATGCCGACCCGCGGATCGAATGGGGTGACACCGTGGTATTTGACCGGATCGGCCTCGGCCAGCGCGTAGCCCTTGCCCTTGCGCGTGACAACGTGCAGCAGTCGCGGGCCCTCGAGCTCACGCAGGTTCTTGAGCGTCTGGACCAATGTCGGCAGGTCGTGGCCGTCGATCGGGCCGAAGTAATCGAATCCGAGTTCCTCAAAAAACGTTCCCGGCACGACCATCCCCTTCATGTGCAGCGACGCCCGATGCGCAAGCTTCCACATTGGCGGGATGTGGCTCAACACCTTCTCGCCGCCGTGGCGCAGAGTGCGATAGAACCTGCCGGACAACAGCCTGGCCAGATAGTTCGACATCGCGGCGACGTTGGGCGAGATCGACATGTCGTTGTGGTTGAGCACCACCAGCAGGTCGGTTTTGAGGTCACCGGCGTGATCGAGCGCTTCGTAGGCAAGACCCGCGGTCATGCCGCCATCACCGATGATCGCTACCGCCTTGCGATCGCTGCCCTCACGCGCGGCGGCCACCGCCATCCCTAGGGCGGCGCTGATCGATGTGCTCGAGTGCCCGGCACCGAAGGCGTCGTATTCGCTTTCGCTACGTCGCAGAAAGGGTGCCAGACCGTCCTTCTGACGGATGGTGTGCATGCGCTCACGCCGGCCGGTGAGAATCTTGTGCGGGTAGGCTTGATGGCCGACGTCCCACACCAGACGGTCTTCTGGCGTGTTGAACACGTAGTGCAGCGCGACGGTTAGCTCAACCGTGCCGAGGCCGGCGCCAAAGTGACCCCCGCACTGGGCGACTGTCTCGATCATGAAATCGCGAACTTCCCGCGCCAGCGGCTCCAATTCTGATATCGGCAGCTTACGCAGGTCCTGCGGGCTCGCGATGGTTTCCAGGATCGGATAGTGCTTCTTCTCGGCCATGGGGATCGTTGGGATGGGTCAGGCCTTAGACCCGAGCGGCGGGAACCGCGGCCCGGTGCTGCGGGCCTTGCATTGTCACACCGCGGCGCATGCTATTGATCGTTCGCGCGGCGGTCAAGACACCACGCCGGCACCGATCATCGGCGCTGCTTATCACGGCTCCCTCCTCAGATTGGTCTTGGCCCCGTTTCGGGGTCTATTAGGGTATTTCCCCGAGGATTATACAGATCTGGCCGGCGAGTGCTACGCGCGCCCGCGGGAATAGATGCCCGCGATGGGAAGCACGCCCGCTACGCCCCGGGCAAGCATGAGACCTTGTGAATCCGGGTGTTATTGCAGGGTGCCAGGGTGGAGGCGCGCCGGCGCCTGCCCCGCGCGCACGCGTGTCTTGCTACCGGTATCGCGCCGGGCTGCCATAATGAACTAATGTGCGCCGATGGCCCGTTCTGGACAAGCTGCGCAGCCATGGTGTAGGGTCCGGCTCAGAGGGCAACGGCGTGCGCGTGCGAGCGCCGTTTTCTTTATCTGCTCTGGGCCCACAGCTTGGCTGGGCGCGCCGGACTGATCGGAGAGAGATCGATACATTAATGGGTGTACCCCTTATCCAGCAGTACCGAGTGGCAAGTTACATCATCAGTCAAAAGCTTCGCGGTGTGCGCCGTTACCCGCTGGTACTGATGCTCGAGCCACTGTTTCAGTGCAACCTCGCTTGTGCCGGTTGTGGCAAGATCGACTACCCGAAGGAAATCCTGCAAAAGCGTTTGAGCGTACAGGAATGCCTCGATGCCGTTGATGAATGCGGGGCGCCGGTGGTGTCCATCCCGGGCGGTGAACCGCTGATCCACAAGCAGATTGTCGAGATCGTCGAAGGCATCATCGCGCGCAAGAAGTTCGTTTACCTGTGCACCAATGCCCTGCTGCTGAAGCGCCGTCTGCACGAATTCACGCCGTCGCCTTACTTGACATTTTCGGTGCACCTTGATGGCAATCGCGAACGCCATGACGCCTCGGTTTGCAGGCAGGGCGTGTTCGACCAGGTCGTCGATGTCGTCAAGCTGGCGTTGGCCAAAGGATTTCGCGTCACATTGAATTGCACTTTGTTCCAGGCGGAGTCGCCGGCGGAAGTGGCGGAATTCCTCGACTTCGCGCACGAACTTGGAGTCGAGGGGGTCACCATCTCGCCGGGCTACAGCTACCAGCACGCGCCGCAGCAAGATATCTTTCTGCAGCGTAGCGCCAGCAAGCAGCTGTTCCGCGACATTTTCAAAATCGGCAAGCGCGGCAAACGCAAGTGGCGTTTTAACCAGTCGGGCCTGTTTATGGATTTCCTGGCCGGCAACCAGACCTACGAGTGCACGCCCTGGGGCAATCCCACGCGCAATGTCTTTGGCTGGCAGAAGCCGTGCTATCTGCTCGTTGACGATGGTTACGCGTCGAGCTTTAAAGAGCTTATCGAAGGCACCGAGTGGGACAACTACGGTACCGGCCGCAATCCGAAGTGTGCCAACTGCATGGTCCACTTCGGCTACGAGCCGACCGCGGTGAACGATACATTTGCGCGCCCCTTGAAGGCGTTGAAGGTCTACCT
>CAYGAS010000386.1:0-2964 GCA_964347935.1 uncultured Nitrospiraceae bacterium
GGTGCCGGTGGTGCGCGATGGTCGCCTCGTGGGCATCGTCAGCCGCGCCAACCTGCTGCAAGGCTTGGCGGTCAAGAAAGGTGCCATCGGTGCCGAGGTCAAAGTCGATGACAAACGCATCCGTAGCGAGCTCCTGGAAGCATTGCGGAAAGAGACGTGGGCCTCGCGCGGGACGCTTAATCCAGTGGTCGACAACGGTGTGGTGCATCTTTACGGCCTAGTGGCCTCGGATGCCGAACGGGAAGCGCTCGTGGTAATGGCCAAGGCCACCGCAGGCGTGCACGCGGTCGAAGATCATCTGCACCTGCGCGATCTGTTTGCGGATACGACTTAAAGAGCTGTGATCGCGTCGGCGAGCTCGCGAAAATCCTGCACCGTGACATCCGGGAAATATGGCGTGTCCTCGTAGGGTAGGGCGTAACGGTTGACATAGGCACCCCGGTAGCCGCACGCGCGGGCACCCATCACATCGAAGGCGTGTGAGGACACCATCATGATCGCGTCTGGCTCCAGGCCAAATCGCCGCGCCGCGCCGCGGTAAACGGCCGGGTGTGGCTTGAAGACCCCGAAGCGATCGACCGAGATGACGTCGTCGAACGCGAACTTGATGCGATTTTCGACCAGATGACGGATGAAGTCGGCATTGCCGTTCGATAAGGCGACCAGTCGGTAACACGAAGCCAGTCGCGGCAGCATCGGAACCACGTCGGGGAACGCGTCGAGCTCCTGCCACCCCGGCATGATCTGGTCCGTCTCTTCGTTCGAGCCTGCGAAGCCATTCAGGCGCAGCGTATAGACGAGCGCCCGCCGCGCGGTTTCGAGATAGCCGCTGTGCCCGAGCATGAGCAATGAGTCCTGGTACTGTTCGATGCGCTGGCGAGCGCGCCACTGCTCCCAGAATCCTTGCGCTCGCAAAGGCGAGCCATGCGCCATCAGAAAGCGATCGATATGTGGAGTCAGGCTGCCGCCGAGATCGAGTACGGTGCCCAGCACATCGAACGTCAGGATACGAATGTCTTCAAGTTTTGGCATGATCGATTACCTTGCAGTGTCCGGCGCTTGCCGTTAGCGATAAGCGGGCAGAATCTGCTCGCCGAAGATGCGCAGCCCTTCGAGCGGTGGCCGTAGTCGTTCGCCCATGCGGGTGCGCATCCGCGCGACCGGCCGGCGCCGCAACTCTTTCCGGTGATTTTGCACACATGAACCAATAGTCACTGAATGCTTTGACCAAACTCTTGCGTGTAAGCCCATTGGCTGGCTATCAAGAGCGGTGGGTGCGATCTTTGCACGAGTTTCGGGTTGCAGAATGGAAAAGCGCCCATCGAATCTAAACTTGCAAGCCACGCCTCGTTTCTCTGAGTGACAACCGGTCTTCGCGTGATTGCCCGATCATGACCTCGTCTGAACGTTGGCTCTTGCGTCAAGGCGGTGTTCTAGCTAACGTGCCGTCAAGCCGCCGTCGATGACGAGCTCACTGCCAGTCACATAAGCGGACTCGTCGGAAGCCAGAAACAAGACCGCATACGCCACTTCTTCGGGTGTGCCAAAGCGCCCGAGCGGTATCTCTGCCAGGCGTTCGCGCCGGCTTTGCTCATCGGGGAAAACCAGTTCCAGCATATGGGTCTCGATGGGCGCCGGGTGGACGGAGTTGCAGCGAATCCCATCTTTTGCATATTGCAACGCGATCGATTTGCTGAGTAAGCGCACGGCGCCCTTCGACGCGTTATAGGCGGTGGAATAGGGGCCGCCAATGAGGCCGGCGACGGACGACAGATTGACGATCGAACCCCCGCCGGCCGCTTTCAGCGCCGAAACGACGGCTTTGCTGCCGAGAAACGCGCTGCGGACGTTGACCTTCATCACTAGATCCCACTCGTCCGCACTGGTCTGCTCGATATCGGATCGTCGATAGATGCCGACGCTATTGACAAGAATATTCAAGTTGCCAAAGCGCTTGACAGTGCTTGCTACCGCACGGTTCCAGTGCTCTTCCTGGGTCGCATCGAACTTGATAAAGACCGCCTCGCCCCCCGAATCAACGATGTCGGCGGCAACACCGGGACCCAGATCATCCAGCAGATCGGCAATGGCGACCTTCGCACCTTCGCGTGCAAACAAACGCGCCACGGCGGCGCCAATTCCGCGTGCGCCGCCGCTGACGAGGACTACTTTGCCGTCAAGTCGCATCTTTCATTGATCAACATCTAATTCAGGTTGGCTCGATAACCAAAAGCACCTGTTCGTGCTCAACGAGCTGTCCATCTTCGGCAGCGATCTCTACAACGCGCCCCCTCTGCTCGGCTTCGATGGTAGTGAACAGCTTCATGACTTCCACGAGACATAGGGGATCACCTTTCGTGACCTGTGAGCCTACTTCTACAAATGGCGCAGCATCAGGAGCAGGCTTTCGGTAAAAAATACCTACCATCGGTGAACGCACTTCAATGAGACCGTCAGCGCGACGTGTGCTAACGGCGCTCACGGTCACCGATTCGCTCACCTGCGCTTCCGCCTCAGGCGCCGCGGACACGACGGTCAAAGGAGATTGCGCCACGTCGCGATGTGATGCGGTGGTCGTTCGGGCAGACAGTCTGCCATCCGTGGATGTGGCAGAACCGCGGCGCACTGCAAGCCGCAAATCACCGACCTCGACGACAAACTCATCGCATGAGCTTTCGTCGATGAGGCGTATGATTTCGGCGATCTCCTTGAAGGTCAGAGGCACAGGCGGTTCTCAGGCGCTAGTGGCAACTGTCTTGCTAGTTGACAGCAGAAAGCATCGATGAGCTACTATAAGGAACGCACAGGGGCAAAGCAAACAACAAGTGTGCAAACGCGGACCGAGATCGCATAAAGTCGTTGTCAGCGCGAGCGTGTCGTGAGCCGAAATAAGAAAATAGCAGTCATCGATGTGACGTTACGCGATGCGCATCAGTGTTTGTGGGCGACGCGCATGACAACGGC
>CAYGAS010000387.1:0-5396 GCA_964347935.1 uncultured Nitrospiraceae bacterium
CACCCTCGACCGTTTACCCGAGCTGCGTGGGCTCTTCGCTGAGGTCGTGTACGAGGATTAGCCGCTGCACAGAATGTTGCAGGTTTCGCAGGCAGTGGCGCGGGCGTTTAAAGATCAACAAGGAAAAAAATGAGATGAGCAGCGGCGTAGAGAAATTTATCAATGACATGTTTGCTGACGGGTTCCGTGAAGTTGAAAAAGGCATTTACGTCAAAGCGCTGCGCGGGGCGGTACGTGTCGTCGATACGCGCGAATTGCCATACCGGACCCGCTTGATGCATCCGAATGGGCAAACAGGGGCAGAAGAAGCACTAGATCCGTCCGCGACGGATTACCGTGCCTGGATCCGCGCGGCCAGCACGGGGCAAGTGACAGCCGAGTTTACTTCTCGCATCATCCGCTTCGTTATTATTGCGGCGATCGTCATCGGTCTTATGTATCTCCTTAGGCTACTAAATAGATGACACCGTGCGTTGCGTCATCGTGGATGGACGGAGAGTCCGTCTGGCTGTGATGACGTTGTCCTGGAGCCAGAAGGCGGCGAAGCAGTCCAAGACCTAGAGGTCACAGGTCTTGGAGCAGGAGGCGGGGCCTGGTACTACTTGGACGGTCTCAGTTCACGACCTTGCGGCGGCCGCGTGGGTTGGCAGCCGTTTAGACATTGCCAGGAACCCCGATAGTATTTCCCATGACTGCCAGGGCGCACCAGGGCGGCATGGCGGGCGCCGCAGACTTTACACTCCATCAGACCCGTCATCGGGTCCAACAGGCGCATGACTTTCCTCGTCATGGTGTCCCTCCCCCTAGTTGTCGTTGTACGAGAGTCCACCGTGACCAGCAGGGTTACCCGCCCGATACCCGGGCACCGTACTGATCCTGCCTTGCTGTGGTGTCCGTCTACTCTACACTTGGTGCACCGATCGCTTCAAATTTGGCTAAAAACAAAAAACTAATGAAGACCTTAGGAGATCTGCCGCTTCTCATACTCCCGCAGCAGCCGCGGCTTCTTGTCCGCAAGACGAAAAATTTTCCCGCGCACGGCGGGTTGAGTTCATGGTTCGTGATGCAGCTCCGGCTGTACGGGCACCGTGACAGTCATCGGAATCGAACAACGGGTTCCAAACAGTGAGCGGCCGGTCGATTGATGGCCTCCTGGCAGGTAGCGAACGACCCAAAGCCGCCCTTCGCGCGCGAGATATTTGAGCCCCCGTTGACCAGAATCATTGCAGCGTCCCCTCGCCCAGCGTAGCGTTTTTTCCGGAACCCTAGGGCACATGTGGTTTGAGGATCGCTTTCCGCTATGCAGCCGCCACGTCGCCTTCTGTCCGCTGTTCTTGTCGCCATTCTGGTGGTGCTGGGTACCGTCTTCACGGCTGCCACGGCCGATAAAGTCAAGGTCTGGAAATGGATAGACGCGAACGGCAACGTCGTTTACTCGCAGCAACCGCCGCCGGGTAAGGTAAAGGCCGAAGAGAAGTACATCGATCCCGATCGCAGCGTGATCGAGTCCGGTTGGTCGCCTCCCGCCCCGGCCACCTCCGCGGTGCCATCGTCCGAGCAAAGAGCCGCTCGCGATTCACGCAGCCGACGGATCGCCCGGCAGGGCGGAGGCGCTTCAACGGAGGAGCCGGCTGTGCCTGAGAAGCCTGCTGTGCCACCACCGCCACCACCACCGTCACCGCCGCCAGCGCCGGCACCACCGTCACCACCACTGCCACCACCCCCACCGCCGCCGCCACCTTCGCCCGCGATCCCGTCACCGGGGCCGGGTGGTTTCTAGCGCGCGCCCCACGGCGAGGATAGGCGGTTTCCTTGGCAAAATGTTTAGCGAGCTATGGTTCAGAAACTCCTTGCCCTAGTGATTGTCCTGCTTCTGCCCGTCCCTGCTCTGGCGGGTACCATCACACTGAAACTCGTTTGTCAGTATTCAAGCTACATCGACAAGGAAGGTTTTCACGAGCTTAAGGGTGGTTTGAGGCTGACTTTCATCATCGACGATAAGGGTAGCGCCTACATGCTCGGAAAGCGGGGCAGCATCCAGGTGCAAGGAGGTGGACAAAGAGGAGGAATGACGTTCATAGAATTCACCCCTGACGGCCATATAAGGACGGCAACGGAGGTGTATGACACAGGTCACTCCGTACTCACCCAAAATGCCGTCATCGCCGGCGAATGGGAAACGATTCGGACGTATAGCGGATATTGCGCAGTGGCGTTCAAGGGCGAGGCGCCAGAATAGTTCCGCACTAGGAACGACCGTTGATACCCGAAAGCTGCCGAGTCGAGACCTCTGACTTGTCAGGAGGCTGCCGACCCTGAGCCGACGTTCGGCATTTGTTGTCGAAGGCCCGTAGCCTTTTTTCCCGAGCAAGACAGGCCGATATTTGACAAGGATCATTGCAGCCCCGCCTCACCCGGCGTAGCGTTTAACGCTGAGCGGGCGATGAACTCGGGTATACGTGCCGATCGAGCCAGTCCCGACCGTTGCCATCCAGAAAAGCCTTCCCGATCCCCCCGCCAGTCGTAACACGTTTCGCTTTCTGAGGGGTCTTGCCCTCCGTCTTCCGTAATGACGGTTCGTAAACCGACAGCAGTGATACGAGGAGGGATGAAAGCAATGGATGAGCAGATGATAGAGCAGCGCTATTGGGAGAACGCGCAGTACCAAAGGGCTATAGAAAGAGGCGTCTGGCTGGGCAAACAGATCAACCGGCTGCGCGCCCTTGTGCACCACGGGCACCACAAGAAGCCTCCCGCCGCGCCGATTCGCCCGGTGCAAGCTCACTGACGCGCAGTCTTTACCAACGAAAAAGGCCCGCACCGGCAGGCCTTGTCGTCTGTCCGGGTGGGTAGGCTGTGCTGGAGGAACGGCGGATTCGGTAGTCTTGAACGGTTTATCGTTAGTCGGCGCGGCCAAGGGAAGAACCACTCACGACTAACCGCTTACGACTCACGCACCTCAATCAGTCAGTTGCGGCGCTTGCCGGCTTTCGAAGCCTGGCTGAATGGGCCGTTTTTCTGCACTGAACAAACCTAAAAACAAGGCCGCTTCGCGCTTAGCCGTAGCGAGGGTCTTCAACACCGGCGAGCACGGCGTCGGCAAACCGGGCCGCTGCTCTCTGCTTCTGATTAGTCTGTTGGCTTGGAAGATAGTCGCCGTGCCCGACTCGATCACGCCTGCTTTTACGTTTGGGTATTCTCTCATCCAAGACATTTTCCGGTACGGCGGTCCCGCTCCGTTTGTGCGGGCGGGCCCCGTGGTATCCGAGGGCGAGGTCAGCGGTGTCATCCGCAAAAAGAAAAGCCTGGAGGAGATCGCCGACCGGATAAGCAAGCTTAAGAACCTTATCCTGTCGCGAAGAGAGGGCGGCCACGCGAGCGCTATTATCGGTCGCTGCCAGATATGCATCGGTGGCCGCAAGGCTATCGTCGTCGATCGCTGCCGCGAGCAAGCAGATCTGCTCTGGAGTATGGCCTTGGGCGACCAGACGAGCGGCCGTTTCCATGGCCACCCGACAACCGAGGCTGTGCGCCACAAAAGCGATGCTCACTGTGGGCATGAGGACGTCCCCCAAGAAGCGCGCGAGCTCCAGCGCGGTGTCATCCGCGTCGCGGCCCTCGAAGGAATAGCTCAGTGCGCCCAGGCCGTGGTCCCCCGGCCAGAGCGCAGCAATTACGGCACCGTTCGCAGCCGAGGGCAAAAGTTTCGCAAATCGCAGGAGGGTGGCTCTTCCGGTTTTATAGTCGACATTGAATCCGTGCAGCAGAACCGTGACCTTGGACGCCATCTGCAGGCTTTCCTTTGTTCCCAGGTCCGGACCGGACTCGAGACGACCCGGTACGACAGGTCCTCCCGTTCGCTTATTAGCGCGAAAAGATAGTACGTAGATCATTTCCGTCGCGGCATGGCCCGTGCAGCGGATTGAATTGCTTTTGCCACATCCTTGGCGACCGGGGCGACGGGGACCGCCGCAAGTCCAACAACAATCGCCGTCAAAAATGGCACCTTGTCCTTGGTCTCCTCAGACAGGTACCACCACACAATAACCGCGATCAGGAGGGAGAGGCCGGAGGCGAGGAGCCGCATGTAGCCGACGTACTTGTCATTTGCCAACGCCAAGGCCGCGTCGATACGCGCGTCGAGTGCGAGCTCGTAACGACCGAGAATGTTCCGCTGATTGTCATTGAGGTCCCTGCCCTTCTGCAGGTTGGCCGCCACGGCTTTCAACTCTGCCTTATTGACGACACCTACGCGCTGGGCCAGATCGTCAGCGGTCTCCGAGGTCAGACCGACCCTCGCGCCCTGACGAATCGATTTGAGCAGCTCACCGGTTGTCCGCTCGGCACGGTATTGGCCCTTGAGCAACGAGAGATATTCCGGCCCGTACGCAATCTGCAGCGCTTTCATGACCGGGTCGCCAAGCACCTTGCGGATCTGTCTGAAACCGGCCAAACCGATGAAGGTCCACTTAAAGCCCTCAACGATGCCGAACGCTGCGGTGCCAAGCGCGCCGACGGCAAGGACAATAGCAACTAGTTCGTTCATCTTCGTACCCCGCTTTAGACCGCTCGTCCGCGTCGCGTGCCAAGAGAATGTCGGAGCGCCGGAGATGCGTGCGCTGCTGGAGAGCAGGCCCCTCGGAACGCAGAAAAGACGACAGAAAAGCGGTCGAGTTGTGCGGTGATTGGCGAGACGTCCCTGTGAGGGTCGGTCACGCGTCCCGCGTCACCGTTGATGTTATTAGAAACGCTCAGGCGGTCAAAAATCAACGAATATTTTCGCGCTCACGCGCATAACTCGTGCCAGGTCGATCGCTCGCTTCAAAAAGTCTCTGCGCGCGTCGGGGTCCGTGCATCCTTCAATATAAATGCGATAACAGGCTTCCTACCGGCCTAGCCCGAAAAAGTGGTTGCGTCCCCCTTATGGTGGGGCGAAAAGACTCCCGACCTGTTTTACGGTTCGCACGGCGATGCCGTCCGTATCCTCTATCTAATCAGAGACAAGAGGAAGAAGATCATTGCGATGCCGAGGGGGACCAGGATGATCACTCCACAACCGACTTTTATGAGCATGATGCCCACCTTCTCGCGCTTCGCTCCACAATGGGGGCAAGTTTGCGCCTTTGTGCTTACTTCCTTCCCACACTCACTACATGTCGCCGCCATTTGTGTGAACCCTATCGGGTAGGCGTGCCCATGGCAAGGCGCCTGGCACTTATTCTCCAACGGCTCATTATTTGCCAAGGCTCGCCATGCACGCGAAGTAATCTTCCGCAGCCTTCTTTGCCGTCAATTCCTTGCAAAACTGCTGTGCCGCTTGGAAATGGACTTCCTCAGGTGTCGGCCAGAGATAAGTCGCTGCCATGATGAGTTGGGCGATGGCGATGCCGAGCAGG
>CAYGAS010000388.1:0-10861 GCA_964347935.1 uncultured Nitrospiraceae bacterium
ACTGGAGACGCGCAGCGGCCGTATGATCAATGGGCGTATTCGGGTGTCTGAATTCAGTGAGGAGTGAGGAGAAAGGCGTGAGGTGCCATGTGCGCTTGCGCGTAAAGGTGTTGGTCGTCAGCCCTTGTCCCTCACGCTTCACACCTCTCGATTACTAACCATGCGCCTGGTCATTCTCGATCGCGACGGCGTGATCAACTACGACTCCGAGTCTTACGTCAAGTCGCCGGCCGAATGGCGGCCTATTCCCGGCAGTCTCAAGGCCATCGCCCGTCTGCACGAGGCCGGGTACAAGGTGGCGGTGGCGACAAATCAATCCGGGATCGGGCGCGGCCTGCTGACGGCGGATACCCTGGCGCGTATTCACGCAAAGATGACCGCGGCCGTGCACCAGCAAGGCGGTGAGATCGACGCTATCGTTTTTTGCCCGCATAGGCCGGACGCGGGTTGCGAGTGCCGCAAGCCGGCGGCGGGGATGTTGAAAGACATTGCCCAGCGGCTGAAGGCGGACCTAAACGGCGTCTACGTCGTCGGCGACGCCGAACGCGACGTGATCGCTGCCCGCCAGGTCATGGCGACCCCGGTGCTGGTGCGTACCGGCAAGGGTATGCGCACGCTCGAGCAAAGTAGTCGGCTCCAGGGGGTAGCGGTGTTCGATGATCTGGCGGCGTTCGTCGACGCGCTGCTTGCCGGCAAGTTGGCGGCCCGTTGACGTGCTGGCTCTGCGTTCGGCCCTGTTCAACATGGTCATGGTGCTGTCGGTGCTGATCTACGCGCCGTTGTCATTGCTGACCTTTCCGCTGCCACCGCTCGCCCGCTACCGTTTCATCGTCCAGTGGCCACGCTTCCATATCTGGCTGCTTCGCTGGCTGTGCCGACTGGACTACCGGGTCGAGGGTAAGGAGAATCTTCCGCCCGGACCCGCCATTATCCTGTCCAAGCATCAATCGGCGTGGGAAACGCTCGCGTTCGAGCTGATCTTTCCGCCGATTACCTGGGTGTTGAAGCGCGAGCTGATGTCGGTGCCGTTTTTCGGTTGGGCCCTGGCGCTGTTGCGGCCGATCGCCATCGAGCGTGGCACCGGTCGGCGGGCAGTGGAGCAGGTGGTCGAGCAAGGGCGCGAGCGCCTCGCCGCCGGATTGTGGGTGCTAGTATTTCCCGAGGGCACGCGGATGCCGCCGCGCACGCACCGCAAGTACAAGCTTGGCGGTGCCGTGCTCGCGCAGGCGAGCGGCTACCCGGTGGTGCCGGTGGCGCATAATGCCGGCAGCTTCTGGCCACGACGTGGTTTCCTTAAGTATCCGGGTGTGATCCGCATGGTCATCGGCCCGGCGATCGACAGCCAGGGCCGCAGCGCCGAGGAGATCAACCGCCTCGCCGAGGCATGGATCGAAGCGACGATGGCGGAGCTAGAAAAGCCGTAGCAACTGTGAAGGTGCAAGTAACAACAGCGTGACGCATTGACCCCCTTGCGGTCGTTCGGTGGCGATCACGCCGAGAAAACGCGTCTTTAATCGGGCCGCTTTTCGTAGAGCCGCTTTTCAGGGATCACGCCCCGAACGCCTCCACGGGGATTCTCTACATCGCCCGCATAGCGCGGGATGACATGCACGTGCAGATGGAAAACACTCTGTCCTGCGGCTTTTCCGATATTTATACCTACGTTGTAACCATCGGCCGCGAATCGTTCGTCGAGTAGCGCCTTGGCGGGATCTAGCATTGCCCACAAGGCCGCCTTCTCCGCGTCGGTCGCGGAAAAATAGTCCTTCACATGCCTAAACGGCACCAAAAGCAAGTGCCCGTTCGATACCGGATAACTATCCCAGGTGGCATAGCAGAGTTCGTTTTCTAGCACTCTATTTTTGCCAGTGGGTTCACAGAACGGGCATTTCTTCGACTCTGCGGCGTCCATTGCTCGGAAACTCTTTGCTCAAAAAGTGTCCATCGTCAAATTGCTTTAAACAGTCGTTTGATGACGGAAAACTCGGTTAAACCATCGGTGAAATGCACACGACGGCCGGCATGAAATAGGTGTCAGTCTGGATCCAGCTTGAATGCTGGGCCCGAGGGCCTTCTCGGCCATACGCCCGGCGCATCGAAAATCGGAAGTCCATTCCCGACACGACCTGCGCATGCAACACAAGAGATCGGTTGCCCACGTCACCCGGGTCCCGATGTCTTCGTGTTACGCGAGATCTACAAGTTATCTCCCCGCGCAAATGCTCCGGGCATTGACAGGGCGAGGAACTAACGACGGTAGCCACCGGGCACGCTCAAACGACAGCGCCTGCCAGCGCAACGGCGGTTAACCCGCTTGCTCTAATCGATGATGTGATGCACGGGAACCTTCTCCAGCTCCCATTCCCCGGACTGCCGGTCGTAGCGGGACAAGGTGAAGCAATGCCAATTGGTGTCATCCAGCTTTGGATAATCGCCACGATAGTAGTAACCCGGCCAGCGGGTTTCCTGGCGGAACAGCGTGTGCCGGGCCACCGCCTCTGAGGCCAGCACCCGGTGATGCAGTTCCCACGCCCGCTGCAGCTGGTGAAAATCTTCGGCCGCGAGACAGTCGAGGTCTTCCTTCAACATGCCCAGTAACTCCAATCCGCGGGTGAGTAAAGGCTCGTTGGTCATGTAGTCGGTGTTGATGCCGCCGGTGTATTCGTCCATGATCTTCTCAAGACGTTGAAGACCATTGATCGGCAAGATATAGCTTGGTGAAACGGTTCCGGCGACGATCTCGTTGCGACCGACCCGATAGTTCTCCAAGGGTTTGTAAATCAATTTCTTCATATCCTCGTACTGCCGCTCACTGACGCGAGGCTGCTCATTACGCAAGTCGTTCACGTAATTGACCGCCGCCTTCGCGGCGATCCGGCCCTCGGTGAAGGATCCCGACGAGAACTTGTGGGCGCTGCCGCCGATGGTGTCGCCAGCGCCAAACAGCCCGTCGACCGTCATCATCCGGTTGTATCCCCACTGGTAATCGGCAGGCGCGCAGTCCGACGGTCCGCTCGCCCAGGCGCCCGAACAGGTCGCGTGGGAACCCATGACATAGGGCTCGGAGGTAATCAGCTCGGGATTGGTGTGCTTGGGATCGATGTTCTGCGACGCCCACACGACCGCTTGCCCGATGGTCATGCCGAGGAAGTTCTCCCAACCGACGGTTTCCTTGTGCGGGTCCTGGAAGGCTTCGGTTGTCACCATGCGGATGGGGCCCCTGCCCGCCTTGAGCTCCTGCAGAAAGGCATGGTTGCGCAGGCACGTCGGCACCGGATGGCGATCGATGTAATCCCCAACCAGTTCCTTCGTGTGCTCATACCACTTGGATTCGTATTCCTCGCCGTAGCCATTTTGGGTGTAGGTCTTGAGATGCAAGAAGTAGGCGCCGACCGGGCCATAGCCGTCCTTGAAGCGGGCGAGGACGATACGGTTTTCCATCTGTGTCATCTTGGCGCCGGCGAGAATCGGCAAGCCGTAAGCCGAGGCGCTGCTCCACGGGGCATACCACGTGCGTCCCATGCCTTCGCCGACCGAGCGGGGCTTGTAGATGTGTGATGCACCGCCGGCGCATATGATGACGGCCTTTGCCCGGAACACGTAGAAATCGCCGCTACGGACGTTAAAGCCGACGGCCCCGCCAACCCGGTTGGGTTTCGCCTCGTCCATCAGCAAGTGGGTCACCATGATCCGGTTATAGACTTCCGAGGCGGCGCTGCGCGCGGCCTCGGCCACGATGGGCTTGTAGCTTTCGCCGTGTATCATGATCTGCCATTTGCCTTCGCGCTGATAGCGCCCCGTTTCCGGGTCTCTCATCATGGGAAGGCCCCACTTCTCGAACATGTGCACCGAGGAGTCCACGTGCCGGGCCATGTCGTAGCCCAGGTCCTCGCGCACGAGCCCCATGAGGTCGTTGCGGGCGTAGCGGACATGGTCCTCGGGCTGATTCTCATCCCACTGCATGCCCATGTAGCAGTTGATGGCGTAGAGGCCTTGGGCGACTGCGCCGCTACGCTCGATGTTCGCTTTTTCGACGCAGACCACCTTCAGGTCGCGTCCCCAGTACCTGGCTTCGTAGGTTGCACCGCAGCCAGCCATGCCGCCGCCAACGACGAGGATATCCGAATCGACGTAGACCGTTTTATGTCTGTTGAACAATCCCATTAGACCACCCCCTACTTGCCTTGGCTCGAAGGCAAGGCCGGCAACTTGTCTATGTTGAGTGCATCCGGTTCGTGCGCGAGTTCCTGGGATAGCATGGCTTCCGCGCCGGGCCTCGCCAGCCCGGCCGGTGATGGGATCGAACCCCATGGCGTGGTCCGGATTGGCGACACGAAATTCTTTTCGCGCCCGTCGCGAAACTTGATCTTCCAGGAAATCGTACCCTTTTCTTCTTCCCGCAGCGCCCGGACGCTATGGCCCAGGGGCGCGAAGTCGGCATAACCGCGCGCATCAATCGCATGCTGAGGACAAGCCTTCACGCAGGAGTAGCACTCCCAGCACATGTTGGGTTCGATGTTGTAAGCACGACGATAGGTACGGTCGATGTGCATGATGTCCGACGGACAAATATCAACGCATTGTCCGCAGCCGTCGCAGCGAATCATATACACGAATGTCGGCATGTTATTCCGTCGCCTCCTCTTGATAAGACCGATGATCCTAAATCGAAACCCGAATCATCGACGAGTCAAAGTATTCGATGTCCTGGTTAATAATTCTGCGGCACGCCGCGCGCACGGCCGAAGGTTTCGGGTTTGTCGGCCGGGGCCGGCAGATTGCTCCTCGAACCCTCTGCTTCGGTTACCCGTTTCTGCAAGGCGGCAGCCGGCTTGAAGAACATGTGGGCGAACTTGGACCAGGGAACGGATCCGAACAGCACCGTCGTGGCGATTACGTACAAACCGAAGAACAGCCACCCAACGCCCGTCGCCTGCAGCCAGGACCAGAGCAGGCCCATTGTCGCGCTTGCAAGCAACGACAGGATGAACAAGTCAGCGCGTACAACGCGAAACGGCGAATATCCCTCGGCGAGGACGTCGACCCGAAGGAAAAACCAGAACCAATAACCGCCGACGCAAACCAGCAGCGCCCCGATGTGCCAAAGAAACGGCCAGATGGTGGGTGTTGCGGTAGCGAGCGTCGGGTAGCCGAATATCATGACAATCGTGGCGATGACGTAAGCGACAAAGCCGTACATGATCAGCAGGTGGGCGACTCTGCGCCGAGCGCTACAGTCCTTTAATTCTGCCGATGCCAGCACGTCCAGCAGGAAGGTTTGTACCGCCAGGGACACGATTTTCGCGCCGCCGACGTGTTTTGGCGCTTTGCTCTTCGCGTCGCGCCAATTTTCGAGGAAATACTGGGCGCTCTTCTTGTGAGCCACGTCGATTAGCGTGCCAAGCACGACTGCTAATATCATCAGAACGGCGTAGACCTGCATGACCAGAGGCGAGAGAAAAACCGCTAGCTCGGCGAACGGATTGCTCGTGAACATTGGAACAGCCTCGAACGTTATTCAGTGTTTTGTGAACGAAGTAGGCGACGGTAAGGCCGCCTCAGGGACCAGCCGTTAACGCAGGCGCGCGAATGGGGGAAACGAGCCCAAAAGTCTCTTCTCGTCATCCGCAGCACGTACTACGCGGGTTGACTCCCGGCTCCCCACCGGCTGGCCCAGGTGGCCGAGAATAGCATACCCAGACCTGAACCACGCTAGACCCAGTAGGGGTAGAAGGGTCCACCCCCAATTGGAAAAGCATCCAACGCGCCGCCTGCGGGGCACACGTTAATGCCGGCGACCCGCTTGATTCTATACCTGAGTGTTCTGCACTGTTTTAGCGGGTGGGGTGGCCACCGAGCATGACGTCGTTCAACTCTGTTCCAGGTCATAGGCTTACGCGGACGCAGCGACGGCCCTGACGGGCAGAATAAGCCTCGCACGTCACTCGCCTCGATTGGGCGCTGAGCGACGACAGCCACACGCCCGCAATTCGTCCGGCAAGGTCTTTGCTTTTTGAAGGTCCGTCGTGGCGAAGCCTTCGCTAAACGAATCGTGCGCCGGGGCACGAATAACGTGCGCGTCCCGGGGCCCACAGAGATCTTCGTCCGGCTCATCGACGAAGCCGCACACGGGGTATGCCGCCAGGGCCAGCGTTGTGCCACATTTGCGACCAGAACGCCGACCTTGTCGGTTTTCCGTCGGACACGGCTGATATTGCAGCATGTGCACGCCGGCGATTGTGTTGCGCTCTTGAGCTCGAGCCGCGGCGTCAGAGATTTTCTATGGCTATTGACGGGAGCGGCTCAGCAAGCTCGAAGCCGAACACTTGTGAATAGAAATAAAGCTCCGCGTCCAGGGCGGCCTTGATGTTGGCCGCCTGGCGAAAGCCATGCTGCTCGCCCTCGAAGGCCAAGTAAGCCACCGGTATAGCGCGGCTGCGCAGCGCTTCCACCATGCGCTCGGTCTGGTTCGGCGGCACCACGCGGTCCTCGAGTCCCTGAAAGAAAATCACTGGGCAGGAAAGGCGCTCGGCAAAATGGATCGGCGAGCGCGCGCGGTAAAGCTCGCGCTGTTCAGGGTAGGGACCGACCAGGCGATCGAGGTAGCGCGACTCGAACTTGTGCGTGTCGTGCGCCAGTGCCTCGAGATCGCTGATGCCGTAGTAACTCGCGCCGGCCTTGAACAGGTCGTGAAAGGTGAGCGCACAGAGCACGGTATAACCGCCGGCGCTGCCACCGCTGATGGCGACCCGCGCCTCATCAACCTTGCCCTGATCGATCAGATAGCGCGCTGCGGCGATGCAATCCTCCACATCGGCGATTCCCCACTGGCCATTGAGGCGCTCGCGGTAGGCGCGTCCGTAACCGGTGCTGCCGGCGTAGTTGACGCTGACCACGGCAAAGCCGCGGCTGGTCCAGTACTGGCGCTTGAGATTGAGGGTGGTCGATGCCGCCGCGGTCGGCCCGCCGTGGCATTCGACAATGAGCGGTGGCTGTGTGCCGGCCGGCGCCGCATAGTCGCGGTTGTGTGGGGCGTAGTGAATGCCATAAGCGGTCTTACCGCCGATAGTGGGGAAGGCGATCTGTTCAGGACGGGAGATATAGCCGGGGTCGATGTCGACGTTGCTGGAGCGGCGGAGGATTTGCATTTGCTGGCTGTCAGGGTCGAATGTGACGATGCCGGCCGGTTCGCCCGCCGCACCGGCGGTGAAGACGACCTGTCTGCCCGCTGCACGCAAGCCGCCGATGTCTGAATAGGGCGTGTCTACGCGCGCGAGCCCGCGTGTCGCGGTATCGACGATGGCCAGCTGCCAGACCCCGCGCTCATTGAAACTGCAGACGAGACGCCGCGGCGAAACGACCGCATAGGTCGACATGCCGAAGACCCATTGCGGCAGACCGAACTCGGCTTCCATCTCGACGATGGGCTCAATGCGTCCGGCGCGCCAGCGGTACAAGTTCCACCACCCACTTCGGTCGGACACAAAGTAGAGCGCGCCATCGGGCGACCACTGCGGCTGAAAGACCGACTCGATATCGCTGCCGGCGATGCGGTGTGCCTCACTCAGCGCGCCGTCTTCAGCGAGCGACGCGACCCACAGCTCGGTACCGTCCCACGGCATGTTGGGATGGTTCCAGGCGAGCCAAGCAAGCTGGCGCCCATCAGGGTCAAGACACGGTGAGCTGTAAAAGTCATGCCCGGATACAAGGACCTGTGCCTGATCGTCGCCTTCCAGATCCAACGTAGCGATTGTGTTGGTGGGCTCACCGCCACCGGCATGATCTTCGCACACACAGATGAGCCGGCCGCGTTTGCCATCGACCATGCCGTCGGCGTAACGCTGCGGGCCGGCGGAGGTGATCGGTTGCGGTTGTGCGCCGTAGGTCTGACGGTACACTCTTTGGTCGGCGTCGTTCGAGAAAACAACCACGCCGTCAGCGACCGCAAAGGGGTTACCGCCGTACTCGTGCACGCGCGTGCGCGCGCTGAAGGGCGCGGGCGTGACGTCGCGCACATGCCCGTCTGCGCTACGCCGCACGATCACGTTGCGCCCCGCTTCCGTCGGCCGCGTTTCCAGCCAGAGAAGGTCCCCGCGATCCTGAGCAATTGTTCCAAGACCGATAGTCTCGGAGACAATCAGATCCGACGTGATTGGCGAGCGCCAGGAACCGTAGGGGGCGGTCTGTTTGCCCATTAATCGTTACTGACCACGCTTGCTAGTCCAAAAGCTCGGTGTCGCTATCGGCATAAGGCGGCGTGCTGCAGCAAAGAATTTTGAGTGGTGTGCGACCAGTATTTTGAACGCGATGCGGCGTCCCCGGGGGAATGCACACCGTGTCGCCCTGCTTGATGGCGAATACCTCGTCACCTAGCGTCATCTTTCCCTCGCCGGACGTGAAGTGATAGAGCTCTTCGGTCTTAAGATGGCGATGCAGGCGCGTCGCTTGACCCACATTGACGATCGCCTCGGCCAAGCTCTGTGCCTGATTGCCATGCGCGCGTGGGTGCATCAGCTCGCGGACCCGCGAGCCATCGAGCGTTACATAGGATTCAACCTGGGCGTACTCGACCTTGCTTGTCACAGTGGCGCTTAGGGCATGGGGTTTTTGTTTGCCTACTTATGCGCGTTCGCCGCAGCCGCGTCAAGCGCGCGACGCTGACAGGGCTTTATGCAGGCCTGGTGCGAGGATTAACATAGTCCCCGCGATACGAGCGACGGACGATGGCCGAGTACACGGCAGAACAGGTGCAGGCGATCCGCGGTGCCATCGCCAAGGGGCGTGAGGCCATGCAGCGCGCCAAGGGCTACGATCCCCTGGTGTTCGCGCGGGCGTACGTCGCTCACAGCGGCGTCCAAATCCCCGGCGCCCCCGCCGACACGACTGGCGTCGAGACGGTCGCAAAGGCATTGTTGGCTGTCCTCGCAAAAGCCGAGGTCGCCAGTGGGGATGAGCACCTCCAGCGTGAGCTGAAGCGCGTGCACACGGAAGTCCGCTGGGTCACGTTGGCGGAATCGGAGAAGGTCGTCGGTTTTTACCTCAGGCTCGGTCCCGCGGCTGCGCTCGAGGCTGCCTGTCGGCAGCTGCTGGGCGAGGATCACGGTCTCGGCGCGGCAGTGTTCCCGAAGACACGGATCGTCGTCTTACCTGCTGCCTGCGGCGATTACGAATTCGTGCCAGTGCTGGAGGACGAGATCGAGCAGTAACGGCCGACTGTGCAGGTTCGCATCGCTTACGGCAGCGATTGCTCCTTAACCAACGTCTCTGCGCGCCTGAAATCTATCTTGCCGCTGGCCATTTTCGGTAGCTCATCGACGACCAAGAATCGATCCGGGACTGCAAGTGCAGGCAGGTGCTGCGCCAACTTGCGCAGCGTGTCGGGTTCATCGATCTCACGCGTCAGGGCGACGGCGATGCGCGACCCGCGCTTTTTGTCCGGTAACGCGACGGCGCAGCACTCCACGCCCGCGGGCAAAACACGCTCGAGCTCGTTTTCGACCCGAGCCAGCGATACCATCTCGCCACCGATCTTCACGAAACGCCTGAGTCGGCCGCGATGCCAGAGGTAACCGTCGCTGTCGAGCACGCCGGTGTCGCCTGTTTCGTACCAGCCGTCGGTGATGCGCGACGCCGTCTCGGCCGCATCGCCGAGATAGCCTTTCATGACGAGCTCGCCTTTCACCAAGATCTTTCCCTCTTGTCCCCGCGGTAATGGGGCACCCGCGTCGACATCGACGATGCGCACGTCGACGCCTGGCAGGGGTCGCCCGACGCTGCCGGGTTTGTGGGCATCGGGCAGGTTGACCGATATCACCGGGCTGGTCTCGGTGGCACCGTAGCCTTCATAAACGCGAATACCGTGTTCTGCCTCGTAGGCTTGGCTTAACCACCCCGGCATCTTATCGGCACCGGCCACCACCAGGCGCAGCGAGGCAAAGTCGCCCGCTGCCGATTGGCGCAGATAGCCCATGAGTAGATACGGCGTCGCCAGCAGCACGGTGGGCGGCTGCGCGCGAAGGATGCGGCTCACCGTCTTGAACTCGAGCGGATTGCCATGGGTGACCAGCGTGAGTCCGAAACTGAGGGGTAGCCACAGGCCGGCCGTTTGCCCAAAGACGTGGAACCAGGGCAGCACCGAGAGGAAGGCGTCGCTACTGCGTATGTCGAACACCTGACCGATGGCACGCAGATTGGAGCCAATGTTGCGATGACTCAGTTGCACTGCCTTGGGCTCGCGCTCGCTGCCGCTGGTGAACAAGATCAACATCGTGTCATCAATGTCGCCGCCGTGAAGCGTGCGCACCAGCCAGGGTAACGGCAGCTTTGATCTGGCCCATACCCGCCAGCGCTCGCCCCACGTCACCGCCCGCATGATGTCCTCTACGAATACCATACCGGCAAGCGCTGGGCAGCGGACTTTCTTGATCAGCGTCCGCGATGTGATGATAGTGTCAAACCCGCACTTGCTTTGTGCATAACGGGCATTGCCTTCAGCACCGGTCGAGTAGTTGATCATGACCGGCACCTTGCCGGCCATTAAGGTCGCCAGAATAGAAAGCGCGCAGGTGGCCGAGTTCGGCAGCATGATCCCGAGATGGCCATCCGGGTACTGACGGAATCGCTGCATGAGCAGCAAAGCACCGCAAAGGGCCCGCTGATAGCTAATGCGGCCGGCGGTGTTGCAGTCAACGATCGCTAGCCGGGTCGAAGCGCGCTTTGCGCTGGCGATGAATTCATGGTGCAGCAACATAGGGTTGTCGCGGCAAGCTCGGTGCTAAATCAGCGGGCGCCGGTCCGGTCTCACTATTCGCATGGCTGTGGTCATGGACAGCGCCCGGCACACTGCAATCACGCAGCGAAT
>CAYGAS010000389.1:0-5348 GCA_964347935.1 uncultured Nitrospiraceae bacterium
CGAACGCGGCCTGCCTTTCCTCGGCGTGTGTCTGGGGCATCAGCTCCTCGCTGACGCTCTCGGCGGCCAGGTGGCGCTCATGAAAGAACCCGAGGTCGGGATTTTGGACGTCTCGCTTACGGCCGACGCGGCAGACGATGCGCTTTTCACCGGTTTGCCGAAAACGCTCAAATGTCTACAGTGGCATGGCGCTGAAGTGATCGAGCTACCGGCCCACGCGACGGTGCTGGCGCGCTCACCCGCATGTGCGGTGCAGGCCTTTCGCGTCGGCAAGAAGGCCTACGGGCTCCAGTACCACGTCGAGTTGACGGCCGTGACAGTTTCGGACTGGGGCCAAGTCCCCGTCTACCGCCAATCTCTCGAGCGCACGCTCGGGACGGGCTCGATGGCAAGGCTCGATGCGGAAGCGAGGCTGCGGATGCCGGCCTTCAACCGCCATGCGCGCTCGCTGTACGACAATTTCATGAGCTTGCTGACGCTTGGCGGGTAACCGCTTTGTCGCCTGCGGTGGGATCGTGCGAACGATAAAAAAAGGCCGGACTGAAAACCGGCCTGAATCTCTGCGCCGCGGAGGGCGCTATGCAAAAAGGCAACCTATCTACGCGAAGAGGTGTATCAAGGCGTAGGCAACGAGGCCCAACAGCGCTACGGTGTAAACGCCCCATGCCGCGACGACGTCTTCACCGTTGGCGTACGAATTCTGGATGTCGGTCTCATATGTCATAACACACCTCCGTCTCTCTCAGGGCAACCCTGAACTTCGCAACCCCGACGTTTCGTATCATCCGTATCCAGCATAGTGCAAGCATGCGCAAGCTTTCCAGCCCGCCGTGCGCCCGAATGTGAGGTTTGTCACGTTCGCGCAACCGAATGCGGAGTCGCGTTCGGTTGTGGTAAATGTCACATGCCTGGAGGCTTGCGGCATCAGTTAGGGGACGGCCGAGGCGAAGTCACTCGGGGACCGTAAGATTGGGCCGTTCGCGATTTGCCTGAACGGCCTAGCCGCCGACGATGTGCTGGTGGCGAACCTCTTCGACCATACGGGCGAGCGTGGGGACATCGGTAACGCATAGGGCGCCGGTGCGCCGTTCGAGCAAGCCGATGTGAGCGAGGTGGTTGAGCTCGCGGGTGACGGCTTCGCGGTGCGTGCTCACGCGGCTGGCGATGTCCGCGTGCGTCGGGGCCGGCGATATGACAGCGGTCTTGCCATCCTTCATCTCTCGCTGCGCAAGGCGCAGGAGCTCGGCATGAATCCTGTTTTTCACACCGAGCGTGCTCATCTCTATGACCCGCTCGCACAGCCCCCGGACCAGGTCGACCAGCTCCTGCAGTGCGGCCATAGCCAAAGCCGGGTGGCTTTGCAGGACCTCGCGAAATGCCTTGGCTGGCATGGAAATAATAAACGAGTCGGCGAGCGCGACAATGTTGGCCGAGCGCGGCTTGCCGTCAATCGCGGATAGATCGCCGAACATCTCGCCAGAACCGAGATCACGAAAGGCGACCTCGCGGCCCCCGACCGAGTAGATGGTCGCGCGCACCTGGCCGCTGACGATGAAATAGACATCGGTGGATTCCTCGGCGTGGCAGACGATCTGCTGCTTGGCCGCGTAGCGGTGTGCCTGACAGCGGCCAGCCAGTGCCTTGCGCTCCTCGGCAGGCAAATGGCGGAACAGCCTGACGCCGGCGAGGGTTTCAGCGGTTAATTCAGCCATCCTGGGTCCTTTCTCTCGCGTTGGTATCTGCCTTTTTTCTTATCGGCAGTGCTAAGACACTACCATCAAAAAAATAGGCGATCGGCAAACCGAGTGTAAAGCAGGGATTGCCTCAGCTCCTTATAAGCTCGCGCGCAAGAGCCGCCACCGAACTGATCAGGGGTCGAGTGAGCTCAGGCCTTCGCGGATGGCGTATTTCGTGAGTTCAGCGACGCTGCGCAAATCGAGCTTATGCATGAGCTGCCTGCGGTGCGTCTCAACGGTCTTTACGCTCAACGCCAGTGACGCGGCTATCTCGGCTGTGCTCTTGCCGGCCGCCAGAAGTTGCAGGACCTCCGTTTCCCGCTGCGTCAGCGCCCGCTTGCGCGCGAAACGACCGCCCACAAGTTGATCCACGACGACTCCCGCGATTCCGGTACCCAAATAAACCTCGCCCCGCTGCACCGCGCGGATCGCCACGGCCAGCTCTTCGAAGGCTGCATCCTTCATGAGGTAACCGCTCGCGCCGGCGCTAAGCATGCCGGTAACAAACCGCCGATCGGAATGCATCGACAAGGCGATCACCTTTACCGCCGGCATCTCCGCCCTGATCCGCCGGGTGGCATCGATCCCGTTGATGTCCGGCATGCCGACATCCATGATCACCACGTCCGGATTGAGCGCGGCGGCCCGGGTGATCGCCTCGTTGCCGCTCGCTGCCTCACCCACGACCTTGATATCCCGCGCATCCTCGAGCAGGCTGCGCAGTCCTTCGCGCAGGATTTTGTGATCGTCAACAATGAGGACCTTCGTCAGCAACCGGGCGACTCCGCGTTCATGGAATACGGTGCTGTCAGGGTCACTCGCGTACCGCTACCGGGTCGCGAGTCAATGGTCAGCCAACCGCCAAGCAAGTCCAGCCGCTCTCTAATGCTGAACAGGCCAAACTTAGTGCCCTTAGACGTCAGCGTGCCCGTGGTCGACGGATCGAAGCCCACACCATTATCAACGACGCCAATGACAACATGGTCCTCTCTGGCAGCGATGGAAACCGTCGCTTCGGTGGCGTGAGCATGCTTGGCGACGTTCGCCAGCAACTCGCGGACCGCCTGAAACAACACAATCTGCAAGTTTCTGTCGAGCATATTCACCTGCCCCTCAGCTGCCACCCGCGCAACGATACCGTAGTCCTCTTGAAGGCGTTCGACAAGCCATTCGATGGCCGGTTCGAAGCCTAGCTCGTATAACACGGGCGGGCTCAACTCGAAAACGAGTGTGCGGGTATCGCTGATCGTCTGATCAATCAGCGCGCGAATATCTCCTAGCGCCGTCCGATCGACTTCCTCTGCGAGCGCCTCTCTCAACGCACCCAGCTTGATTCGGGACAGCGCGAGACTCTGGATCGTGCGATCGTGCAGCTCGACGGCGATGCGTCGTCGCTGCCGCTCCTCGGCCAATGAGATCTCTGACGCCAGCGTGCGCAGTTGATCCTGATACTCGTGAAGCTTGGTGTCCGTCTTTTTGACATCCGTGATGTCACGCAAGGTAGCGACGACGCCCGAGACCTTACCGTCTTCACCGAAATAGGGGTCATAGTGCACATAAAGGCAACGGCGCCCGTTTGCAGGCAATAACATCCAGTGCTCATGGTGGACGTGGCTGCCTGCCAGGCAGCAATCAAGTTGAAACTTTATGCGCGATTCGAATTCCTCCGCACCCCAGACCGTGGCCACATGCTGACCGACAATGTTCTCTATTGCGAGGCCGAAGGCGCTCAAATAAGCGGCATTCGCGGTCTGGTAAGTGTAGTTGCCGTCGATAAAGGCCATCAGGTCGCTAGTGCCGGAGACCATGCGCTCGTACCGCCGCAGGGCCTCTACGTGGCGCCTGCGCACAGTAATATCGCGCACGAGCGCTTGCACTATCCCCTCCTTGGCATCAACGATCCGCGCGCTGATCTCCACATCAATCTCCCGACCATCCGCGCTTGCGAATCGTGATTCAAGCTGGACGGATGCTCTGTCTCCCTTAAGTTGTAGTGCCGCTGCCGCCGCATCTCGCTCGCTGTACGGGAAGAGCGACAGGATCGACGCGTGCATCAACGCGGGGGCGTCGTAACCCAACATTTCACACGCGCGAGGATTGGCATCCAGAATCTTGCCATCGGCGGTATGAATGATTACCGCATCATTCGATTGCTCAAATAGGCCACGAAACCGCGCTTCACTGGCACGAAGCGCGAGTTCGGATTCGTGCCATTCCGTAACGTCCATAACGGTATTTTGCAACGCGACGTCTCCCTGCCAGTTCACGACCCTGACAAGATTTCGTAACGCGACAGTCGTACCGTCCTTGCGTAGCCCCTCGTATTCGTAATGCGCCGGGGCGGTCTCGCCCTTGAGCCGGGCGTCACGATAGTTGCGCAGACGTGCATGCTCGTGGGGCGCCAACAGGCGCCCTATCGATTTCAGGGCGAGGATTTCATCGGCCGACTCATACCCGTGAATCTCCGCAAAGGCCTGGTTCACAAAAAGCGGCTTCCAGTCGCGGTGGATCAGAATCCCGGCAATCGAGCCCTCGACAAGATTACGAAAGTGCTCCTCGCTCTCACGCAGTGCCAATTCGGCCGCCTTGCGTCTGGACACGTCTTGATAAACGCCGAGGAAATATTCAATCTCGCCGCCCGGAGCGCGTACGCATCGCACAGAAAGGCCTATATCAATGGGCGATCCGTCTTTGCGAATGAACCGCTTGTCGATGGTATAGCCTTCAAGTTCTCCTTTCTCTGCTTGATCGAACAGGTCCATGTTGGCGGCCCGATCATCGGGATGGGTCAGATCGACCCAAGAGCGTCCAAGCAACTCATCGCGTGAGTAGCCCAATAGTCGGCAAAGCTCGTCGTTGACGTCGATCCATTTCTTGTCGGCCGAGCTGGTCGCGATACCGATCGATTTAAACTTGAAGTAATCGCGAAAACGCCTCTCGCTTTGCCGCAGCGCGTCCTCGGCGCGCGTCCGCTCGAGCTCAGCGGCAGCGCGGGCAGCGAGAATTCTCAGTATCTTTGCTCTCGGCAGATCATCGTTCATTGGCTCATCGTGCATCACGCCTAAATGGCCGATCGCATGGTTGCCACGATCGTATAGCGGCACAGCCAAATAGCTCTCTATGCCTTGCGATACGAGCCACAGGTCGCCCGGGAAACGTTGGCGAAGCCCGGACGGGTAGTAGGCCCCGTTTTGCGCGAAAACCTCGGCGCATGGCGTTCCCGCCATTGCGTATTCGAGATTCTCGCCGTGCTTCGTTCCCGCCCACAAGGCCAGGGTACGAAGACGTTGGGGGTCATGCGGTAACAGTTCGGAAATAAAAGCAAAACGCACACGTAGCGCCTCGGCAAGGTGGCGCACAAGCGACTCGAAGAAATCGACGCCGAGCTGCGGTGCCGTTCGTTCAGAAATGATGCGCAAGGCTTCGTCGGTGCACCAACGCGCGGTGATGTCTTCACACACGACGAGGATCAGCGTATTCCCCTCGGGCCCGACGATCGCGCGTGCGGTTTCCTTGACCCGCATCTCGAGGCCATTTTTACAGACCTTGCGGAGCTCCCAGCGATGCATCTCGTCCGGTCGAGCCAGGCAGGTCTCGAGATATGCGCGGGCC
>CAYGAS010000390.1:0-13567 GCA_964347935.1 uncultured Nitrospiraceae bacterium
GCGGCAACAAGCTAGGACCCCGCATTGGCAACAGTCACTTCTGACCACCATGCAGCCGTTCTTTGACACGCTGAACAAATCACTTGCCGTCTCATTGCGCGACGTGCGCTTCTCGGCCGCAATGCTGAGCCTGTTACTTTCGGCTTGGTGCGTTTATATCGACGACGTAGTGAACAATGACGGAATCCTTTACCTGCGAGGTGCCGAACTTATCGCCGATGGCGATTGGCGAGGTGCGGTCGCGCTTTACAAGTGGCCCTTTTACGCCCTTCTGATTGCAGCCGCGCAACCCATGACCGGGCTCAGCTTCGAGTATACCGCACACCTGCTGAACGCCGTTTTCGCGGCCATAACTGTGGTCACCTTTGTCTCGATCACCCGTGAGGCAGGCGGTGACAAGAAAGTCATGGTCGCCGCGGCGGTCGTAGTATTGCTGTTTCCAGGTCTCAATGAGTATCGTTCGTTCGTCATCCGTGATGCCGGCTATCTCGCCTTCTACCTGCTGTCACTGTTGTTTTTCATCAAAGACAGCAAAACGCCGCGGGTGTGGCTGGCAGTGGGGTGGATTGTGGCAATTTCAGTAGCAGCGCTCTTTCGCATCGAAGGTTTCGTATTCCTGTTCGCGTTGCTGCTCCTGCGCTTCTGGCAACAGACGAGGAGCTTCTGGATGAAGGTCGGAGTGCTCGCGGGCGTTGCTTTCGCCGTGGTAACACTCATTGCTATGTTCGCATGGTGGAACTTTGGTAAACCTCAGCTGTCCGCACCTGGCGAACTGGCTCGGGATTGGAGCACTCTAATGGCGGCCCTGTGGCAAAACACCGGCGCTGCGATTGCCGCCAAGATGGAAGTACTCAGGGGCGGATTGCCTGATCGGTACGCGCGTGAGTTCGCTTACGCCATCTTCTTCGCTGCGCTCTTGGTGCTGTTACTCTGGCACACCCTTAGTACACTCACCCCGCTCTACGCCACGCTGACGGGGCACGCCTTGTATCGACGTGTGCTCTACCCAGTAGCAGGTGTATGGTCAATTTGGCTCTGGCTGATCAGCATCAATCTTCTTGTGCTCTGCGCCGTGCTCGTCGCGCGGCTGCTTCTGACGGGGCGCTCTCCCGTTGCTCTCTCGCTGACCGTCATGCTGGCGGTGCCGTTTAGCGTGGTCTTGCTCTATGATTTGTGGCGGCAGCGTCAGAGCAGCGCCAGCGCAAAAAGTTGGGCGTTCCCGCTGGTCGCGGGCTTGCTCTTGATCAGTGGGCTAGACGGTTTGTACTCACCGACTCAAAAGGGCCACATTAAGGATGCCGGTCTCTGGGTTCGCGCAAATACAGTTCCCACATCCACACTATTCAGCAATGATCCGCTCGTTCTCTACTACGCTAAGAAAAGTCTGGGTCCACCCTACACCCGCTACAACTGGCAGCAAACGCTTGATCTCATAACTTCTAAAGGCTGGGTATCTTACGACTATTTAGCACTGCGCCTAAAGCGTAAAGATAGCGAAAAGGAAGCATCGCTCGTTACGCAGATCGGATCGGCCCCGATCACGAGCTTTGCTAACCGCAAAGGCGATAAGGTCTTAATCTTCAAGGTGGCTGAAGATAGCGACTTTGATCGGACGCGAAGGTGATTGATACCATATCTCAATGAGAACCGCGTTCTTTTCACTCCAAAGACTATGTCGTCCATTAGCGTCTGCTGGACCCACTAACTGACTGATCGGGCAATATTCAGTGCAACAAGGCCATATGACAGCTGGAGATAGAGAAACGGCTATCCCCTTCGTTGATCCTGGAACACAGGATCGACTGGAAGAAAGGGATGGCGTTCTCTATAACAGTCATTCGCGCAAGGTCGTGGCGAAAGTGATCGCCGGTATACCTCGTTTTGTCGACGAAAGCTACGCTGACAATTTTGCGTTCCAGTGGAAACACTGGCATGACACCCTTAGCGACATGCGCAGCCTTGGGAGCACAAAGCTTGAACTAATCAAGCGAAGAACACACTTTGATCAGTATCACACCAAAGGCGCGACTCTGCTCGAATGCGGGATGGGTGGAGGAGACGATACTGAGGTTTTGCTCCGCTTTCCATTCAGCGAGATACATTCGTTTGATATAAGCACTGCGGTCGATCGTGCAGCTGCTTATTTGCATGACCCACGCCTAGTACTGTCGCAGGCCTCGATATACGAAATACCTTATCCAGACTACAGCTTCGACTTCGTCTATTGCCATCGCGTCTTGCAACACACGCCCGACCCGCAACGCGCGCTACGCGCGATTTGCAGAAAAGTGAAGCCCGGCGGAGTGCTCTTTGCCCACTGCTACAAAAAATCGTGGCGATATCTGTTGAACTACAAATACAAGTATCGCTGGCTGACGAAGCGGATACCTTACCGATATGTCTACTGGTACGTAGAAATGTTTGGCAAGCCGCTACACCTAGTTAACGCAGTTTTGCATCGCTGCGGACCCCTCGGTAAGAGTGTTGCCCGGCAATTCGTGCCGTTTGAGTACATCCGCGAGTACGGCAACCTAGGCAAAGAGCGACTGTTGGAGCTCGAGAAACTCGTAACCTTCGATGCGCTGACGCCACAACACGACCATCCCATGACAAGCCGACAGTTCCGCAACACAATCGAAGGAGAAGGCTTTCGCATCGAGCGCATCCGTGATCCCAAGATGTCACCCTTATACTGCACAGCCATCCGCATTCGGTATTAGCCGAAAGTCAAGCTTAAGCTAAGTTAAGTCTCTTCTTCGGCCCACAGCCCAGAGGCCTTGGCCGCAGACCCAGATAACAAACAGTCGTGTGTGCCGCCAGCAGGGCTACTGGCTTTGCGACTTACACCCCTTGCAAGAAAAGCCTGTGGTGTACGCGCGTTTTCGATCTAGCGGATCTAGGCCTAAACACAGCAGTGGAATCACTACCGAAAAAAGGGGCTTGGCGAGTAATTCCAGTGGACTCAAAAGCAGTCTCAGCGGAACGGCCCGGCTGCGCGGAAAGAGATAGGCTGAGGCTCTGGATAGAATAGCCGCCAGCACACGGAAATACCCTCCCACCGGCCGTACATATTCAACAGTGAAGCCGGTCCGATTCAACAAGTAATCAATGCCGTATGATGTATACCGGTAGTAGTCGTGAGGCAATTGATGCTCTCGTGCAAATAGCGGCACCATCAAATAGACCACTCCCCCCGGTTTCAAGACTCGGTAAATTTCGCTCAGGCAGATATCTGGACGTCGAACATGTTCCAGCACGTTCATGCAAAGCGCCGCGTCAAATGTCTCGTCGCGGAAGGGAAGCGCTTCCAGATTCGAAAGCGCATCGAGTGTGCCATACTCAAGCCGCTTGCCCACTGCGGCGTCCACACCAACATAAAAGCGACCTGCAAAGAGCGGACGATATCGCGAATCACCCGCTCCCGCGTCCAGGACACTGTGGCTCAACGGGATTTGCTGTGCGACTTCGTGCATGTAAGTCGTTACCTCCCAACGACTGATGTCCAATCGTTCTCGCAAGCCGCGGGGCAACAAATTCTTCCATTTCATCGCCGCTTCATATCACGAAGTGTGGGGCGCGAGCCCGTTTCTTCCGTAGTTGAACGCATCGTACTTTGCCGCCCAGAGGCGCGCAAGCAATGGTGCTCGTTATCCCTGTCATTCTGCCTGACCGATCAAGCGGGCAAATTTATCGCTGATCAACAGTGAAAGCAGTTAAGTCGGACTGTAAAACGTGGATTTCGTGACAGGACGCGTCCCTTCTGGTGCACCCTACGAGGTGCGTCGATGCGCTAGGCAGGCTCGAACCAGACATTATGTGACTTGTTCTGCTTCTGCTCGAATAACTGTGCCAATGCGTCGCGATCAACGGGCTGACGGCGGCGCCGGCGAAGCAAGTGCAGCCGTCGGCGGGGCGCCCGCGCCAAAAACCAATCCACTACCTCGAGCGGATGGTGTCCAAACGACTGACAAGTGCGAGGATTCAACTCAATCAACACATGCGGCGGCGGATCGCTAAACAGGATGCGTTGCGAACCTTGCATGGCAGACCACTCGGCGCCCTCGATGTCGAGCTTGTAAAGCCGAACGGGTTCGCACACCACATCGTCGAGCCGAACGGTCTTAACTAAATATTCGTCTGCCACCCGCTTATCGCTACGCTTGCCTAGCGACGCCAAATCATGGTCTGCATCGGCGAATTCGAACAGATGAATTTCGCCTGGTTCATGCCATACTGCTTGCGCTCTGATATCAATGCTCTCGGCACGGTTGAGCATGACATTTTCTCTTAGCAGAGCCAGTGCAGAAGACTGCGGTTCGAACGCATAGACCTTACCAGTCGGTCCTACACATTGCCACGCAACCAGCGACAAGAATCCAAGATTGGCACCACCGTCGATGACGACGTCGCCGGGCCGCAATAGCTGGCGAAAAAGTGACACAATTTCCAAATTACTGGTGTTGAGATAAATATCACGTTCAAAGTCGACGGATAGATCAAGCCGCATGCGCAAGTTGCCCTGTATGCCACCATAGATCATTGGTCCGCCGGAACTGTCGAGCCAAGGCGCTACGCGCTTAGCCAATGACGGCTTCAGCTGATGCCATGGAAAATGATAATTGAACCAGCGCGAGGCCTCTATCATAAAACTCATAGCGTGACAGCTCCTTAAATCCGAGCCCGAAGAAGAGTACGCGTGAGCGCCGTGGGCCGCAAGCTGATTCACCCAAGTTCGACAACAGGCACGAGCAGCGGCAAAATACGTTGCGTGACGGAGCAGTCAGATATTCTTTATCTCGCTCGCAGTCGCTTGCAACACTCGCGCGCTAATCTGATTCAGATGTTGCAGACTGCCTCAGCTTTTACTCAGATCGGCTGGCGCGTCCGTCTGGTCCTGCCCCCTTGGCCCCATCACTTGCAACTGGGGGCAAGACTCAAAGAGCTTGATGTCGATCCCGTGCCAGAGATCTGTGCCTCACAGCTAATCCACCCACGCTGGTCATTCTGGCCTTACGTGTGGTGGTATCAGCAGGACCTACGAAAGGCACTCCTGGTATACACGCGTGTGGCCCGCATCAGCCTCGCCTTGGCGCGTGCTGGGTTGCCACATCAACTTGAGGTGCACAACGCTGAGGCACTTCGCGACGCTGGCCAGATTGAACAGATTGTAAGATATCACCAAGCCGGTCTGATTCGCACACTTATCCCTATTAGCCACGGCGCAGCGCGATTGCTCATCGATGCCGGCGCGAAAGCAGATCGTGTTCAAGTAGCACCGTCTGGTGTCAAACTACAAGCATACAGCAAGCTGCCGGCTTTCGATCCCAACAGACTCGATCGCCCGCGCATATTGCACATGGGCAGACTGTCGCAAAGCCGAGGTCAAGCGGTGCTCGAGCACTTGGCCAGGCAGGGGCTGTGCGAAATTACCATAGTCAGTGCCGACAAGAGCTACATACCTAATGTTACATATCATCCGCCGGTACCTTTGACCGATGTACCATCATGGTATGAGCGTTGTGATATAGCATTGCTGCCCTATCAGTCGAATATACCGACTGTCGCCACGATGAGTCCGATTAAGATGTTCGAGGCGATGGCGGCAGCTCGGCCGATCATTGCTTCGGACCTGCCCGTGATCCGCGAGGTACTAACGCATGAGGAGACGGCATTGCTCGTGCAAGCCGATGATCTCCACGCGTGGGAAAGAGCAATTGAACGCCTGCGGCGCGACCGTGCTCTTGCTGTGCGCTTGGCCAAAAACGCCGGCGCTGAGGCGCAAAAATACAGTTGGTTGGCTCGAGCCCGCACCATCATCCAAGCGGTTGGCCTGTGACGATCGCCCTACGGTGTATCAAGTTACGATACGGACAGGTGGCTCGTGCGCACGTGCTTGACCCACCTCCAGGTGTGCCAGAATCGCCAGAGTGATCGGCCCTTGAGCCGGGATGCCGTCTGCACTGCGGAAGGCGAAAAGATGCCATGCCACCATTCGCCCGCCGTCATATCCTGGGTTATCTCTTCAAGCATTGACGAAGATTGAAACCATCGACGGATTGGTGTGCTAAAGCCTTGCTTGGACTTACGCAGCACCTTTTCAGGTAGCTTCGTGCTCGCCAAGGTCTTGAGTAGACCCTTCATTACGCCTTTTGGATTACGTACCTCGACGCTGATGCGCCCGGCAAGACTCGCGAGCGCCTTGTCTAATAGGGGCACGCGCACCTCGAGGCTAAAGGCCATACTCGTGCGATCCATCTTTCGCAGACAAACTGTCGGCAGAAACAACTGCACATCTAAGGACTGCAGCCGGTCAAATCCGCGCAAACCCGGGTTATCGAGCTGCCTGTATACGGCTCCGGCGCTAGCAGCCTCTGAATGCCGATTCACCAAGTCGGCGCTAAACAGACCCATCATCTGCTCAGACGTATAGGCACCCATCAAGTCGGCGTAACCGTCTATCGCGTCATCCGGCATGTGCGGACGACCCAGCAGCGTACGTAAAGTATTACCGGGTCGACGCCACGGCGACATAGATGCGCCCGCCTCACCGTACCAATCAATCCAGCTTCGGTACCAAGTGTAACCACCAAAAAGCTCATCACCGCCATCTCCTGAAAGCATCACCTTATAGCGCTGAGTAGCCAACTGGGCGATGTATGCGGCGCTCAGCGCAGCGCTCGAAGCAAACGGTTCGTCGAACATGGTTGCCAAACGGCTATCGAAAGAGCGGGCCGCATCGGCGTCCATTTTTACTACCCAGTGCGGTAAACCGTAATGTTTGCACACAGCTGCGGCGTACGGCGATTCATCGTGCCTTGGGTCGTCAATGGCGATAGTTAAACATGTCGGCTTATAACCCACTTCCGCGCATGCCGCGGCGATTAAAGAGCTGTCCAAACCACCGCTCAAGAACACGCCAACAGGTACGTCAGCAATCAGGTGTTTCTCGACGCTAGAGCAGATTGTTTGCCATATCAGCCTCACCGCTTGATCTCGATCATGGACTTCGGGCTCCACGTGCCACGACCAGTACCGCTCACTATGAATCACTCCAGAGTTCGTATCGAAAGATAACCAGGTGCCAGGCTCTAGCTCTCGGCATCCCTCATAGACAGTCAGCGGGGCCGGTACACCAATGTGCTGCAAGCTCAGTAGTAATCCTGCTTCGTCCAGTTGCAAGCCCTGGTTCTCATACGCCTGAAGTGTCTTCAATTCCGAGCCGAAGACCAGACGATCAGCGCGCTTCATGTAGTACAGGGGCTTGATTCCGAGGTGATCTCGCACCAGGTATAACTTACGCCGATCCGCATCCCAGAGGGCGAAGGCAAACATACCCTCGATTCGCTCGAGCAGACCGGGCAATCCCCACTGCTCATAGCCGTGAACAAGGACTTCAGTGTCACTGTGGCTCATGAAGCGATGGTCCGCAGCAACTAGCTGCCGTCGCAGCTCTTTAAAGTTGTAGATTTCCCCATTGAAGACAATTCTTATACGACCGTCTTCATTGCGCATCGGCTGCCGGGCCCGCGGCGAGAGATCGATAATAGATAGCCGGTCATGCCCGAGCGCAACATGCGCATCGAAAAAATGATCTCGATCGTCGGGACCTCGATGCCGCACGGCTTCGAGCATTTTCTGAAGTGTCACCTCGTCCTCGGCCACAGTCAGCCGCGAGGTAGTGGCGAAACCGGCAATGCCGCACATCGTGTTCTAGGGAAAGTCCAGTTGCTCCAAGGTGCGCTCAATCCTCTGCTTTCTGCCTGAGCGCATCGCGACGCTGTAGTTGTTCTGCAAATAATGCCCGTATAGTAGAGTCGGCGGGCCAATTTGCCAGGAATCGACGGACATCGCGACGATGTGCGTGGCGAAACGCCGTTGCGGATTTGTACTCACACATCGCGTCGAGATCGACCAGGCATGGGTGTCTGTCACGGATCAGGATGTTCGTTGCCTTCATGTCCCCGTGGCGAACCTTGTAGCGCGCCAGGGTCGAAAGAACGTTTGTTATTTCCGCTGCGAGCCGCCTGGCCTCTGCGTCCGAAGCGTGCTGCCCGCTAAAAAAGTCTCGGCAACTTGGTCCCGCTATATACTCGCTAATGAAATAGGACACGCGCCGTGCCATACCGAAGCGCTTTTCGACAAAAGCGATGGGCCGCGCCGTGCAGACACCGTAAAAACGCAGCAGATGCGCATTTTGCCACGAAACCGATGCGCGCGTGCGCCGCAGTGCCCGTTTCATGCCGTGCCAGGTACCTTTGATGTTGTAACGCTTGACAGCAACCTGCACACCATCGACTGTCGTACGCACAATCGTAGAAGTATTCCCGCGTTTTAGATAGCGGCCTTCGGCCTCTGCAAAAACACTATCCGGGTTTCTGTAGAGGTCCTGAAAGGCGCCGCTCTCATACTGCTTGTCGTAAACAAAAACTGTGTCCCGATCCGTTCTGCGAGCAAAGGCGCTACACTCGCGAAAGATCTTTTTCATGAACTGCTGTTTGCGTTTCACTCGCGCCGCATCGATATATGCCTGCAGCGATTGCAGATCAACATCGCTGAGCTGCCAGTGTCTGGACAAGGCATAGGCCATAAGTACATCCTTAGCGTGGCGCTCAACACCTGGCTCTACCTGCGCGAGCAGCAAACCCAGGTTTGCAAGCGATGCGTCCCGCGAGAGCGCGCCTTGGCGGACGCGTATGGTCGATGTATCGATACTGTAGACTCGCCGGTCCTCAATAAGAAAATTTCCCAGATGCAAGTCGTTTTGCACTACGCCAGCATCGTGCTGCTGTGCCAAGGTCGCCGCCGCCATCCCGAGCAGCTCAAGCCTTCTTCCCGTGTCCGGCGCCTGTGCCCAGCTTTCGGCCAGCGTTTGCGCTGTGACCAACCTATCCGTAATCAGCACATAGGCGCGTTGCGCGGACAGCCATCCTGCGTAGAGCAACGCTGGCGTCAACAGTGAGCGTTCGGCGAGCGCCTCGATCCCGGATTTCTCGCGCTGCCAATGTATGCGCGCGCGCCGCTTATCGAAAAACAGCTTCACGAATACGGCCCGCCCGTTCCAACGCGCGAGATGGCTCGAACGTTTGCCGCTGATGACTCGCAGGGCTGGCTCGCAGTTGACCTCGGCGGCGGCTCCCGACCTGTCGGGCAAGTGAAGGGCGAGCGTCCCGGTCTCAGTAACCATCATCCAGCTCGGCTGTGTCCATCTTCAGGACCGCCCCAGGGACGCCGGCAATGTTGGCTCGGTGCCATGTTGCTTTCGATAAACACGGGTCGCCCGGGCAAACACCTTATCCCAGAAGACCCGATCCAAGCGCAGCGTATCGCGAAGACGCTTGCCGCTGTAAGTGCACATGAAGCGAAATAAATCGGTCGAGTTGAGCCCGAGATCCATACTGGCAAAGAACAGGCCAGCGACATCTTTCACTACCCAACGTTGCGGCGTGCGCTTACGAATTTGCATCCGGTGCAGATCGATCAGATAAAGCTTGATGTCTTGCGGACGCGGCATAGAACCGGAAGACACGTCGAGCAAAAAATGGCAAAGGTAGAAGTCCTGATGGTTCATGCCATTTTTATGCAGGCGCCGCGCGATCTCCGCAAGTCGTTTGATCAGCGCATGTTTCAAGCGTAGTTTCGTCACGCCATTCGCCGAGCGCATGAACTTGGGTGCCCATTTTTCGAGCGATTCGGTATCGGTCAGCGCCTCGGTCACGATAAAGGATTTTCTAGTCGCCGGACTCAGACCTGCTTCGCCATAGGCGGCAATTTTCATGGTGTCGACGCCAATCGCTTCAAGCGCCTGAATCGCGCGCCATTCGGTTCGCGCACTCACCGCAGGCATATGCAAGGACGCGAGCTTGCGGGCTATCTCGGCCCAGCCGAAACCGTAGTGGCTTTTGATGAAAAACTCGTGCCCGGCGCGCGCAAACTTGAGCGTGCGCCGTGCAGGAAACTGCTTGTACACTTGGCCGTCGATCTTCAGGAAATCCCCGACGCTATGCTCGCCGGCGAATAGCGGTCGAAGATCCTCACGGATATAGATCATTTCTCTGCGCGCCCACGTTCGGCACGGGCGATAATAATGTCAGCCGCCTTTTCTATGAGGCTGTAGAGGTCGGTGTTGGCGCAGTAGACAGGGCCACGACTGCGCCAACCTGCCAACCGCTCGGCGACGAGCATCTCCTCGAGCAAGTGGTTGAGTTGCGCTCGCTCATAGGGCGAAGGACAGATCAAGCCGGCCCCGGCATTCTCGACGTGGAAGGCAAAGCCGCAATTTGCTGTCGCCAGCACCGGTAGGCCGCAGATCATCGCCTCGATCAATGTCGTTCCCGTGTTCTCAGTATAAGCAGGATGTACGAGCAAATCAGCCGCATGATAGAAAGCGGCGACATCGTCCCTTGCCCCGGTAAAGCGCACATGCTCCATCACACCCAGCCTGCGTGCCAGGCGCAGGAACGGCCTCGGGTCATCACCACCCACGACAGCGAGCTTGATGTGCCTGCGGCGTTGTTTCGGTAACGCCGCCAGCGCAATCAAGATCCGGTCGATCCCCTTCGTTTGAAAACGCGAGCCTACGTTCAGCAACAAATAGTCCTCACCATGGACCCCAAGCTCCTCACGCAAGCGCTTGCGCTCCTGCGGGCTCGGCACATGTTGCACCAAGCGTTGCCTGTCGATGCCGGGCGGAAGCAGATGAAAGCGTGTCGCCTGAGTGCCGTAGTAATGCATGAATTTCTCGCGCTCGCGGTGAGCGATTAGCAGGATCTCGGTATTGGCGCCGGCACTGAATACCGCGCTTTCGAGCGCCCGCAGCGCCCGATAGCGCGGCAAAAGTTTGTAAAAGGCGCTTCTACTCTCATCGACCTTCGCCGCCTAGCATGGATCGCCGGCATAGTAGACATCGAGCCCCGGTCCTTTGGTGGAGCCGACGACGCAGTCAAACGCCTCGCCCTGCACGGCGGCGCCAAGCTTTTGCCCGAACTCGCGATAACGACCGTGGTTGCTGAGCGCGCGTAGCGGCAAGACATGGACCTGGACTTCAGCTGGCCTTTCACCCTGCAAGTCGCCGGTGAACATATGCACATCATGGCCCCGGCGCATGCACTCGCTTGCTATGCGCAACATCGTGCGCTGCATGCCGCCGAACTCAATGTACTTGGCGACGGCAAAGGCGAGCTTAAAGCGAGTTATCGGTGTGTCTGTCATTGACCAGGCACTACGTCGCGTTGGGCAATGTGTCCTTATGCGCTCTGCGCGCCTAGGTGTTGCAACACTTGAGCAGGCTCGATCTCGCGCAGGCACCTCAGATGGCCCAAGGGACAGGTGCCCTCGTAGCAAGGGCTGCACGAGAGGCCCAGATACAAGACCTTGGCATGGGCGGTCAGCGGCGGATTGTACCCGGGGTGGGTGGAGCCATAGATCGCGACCACATCGCGATCGAGGCTCGCGGCTATATGCATCAAGCCCGAATCATTGGTGACTACCGCGGTCGTCATCGACATCAGATCGATACACTCGCCGAGACTGGTCAGCCCAGCCAAGTCGAGGCAACGCTCTTTTGTAAGTGCCTGGATCTCTGCGGTCACTTCGCTGTCCTTCCCGGAGCCGAACAACCACACCTTCCAACCCGCCGCCAGCTGCGTGTTGGCGACCTCGGCAAAATAGCTCGCCGGCCAGCGCTTGGCCGGACCGCGCTCCGCGCCGGCGCAGATCCCGAGCACGGGTCCTTTCGGTAGCGACTGGCGATGCCGTCGCAGCCAGGCTTCGGCGCTCTTACGCGAGGCGCTCAAACGTGGTTGCGGTACGGGGTCGGGGGCGAGCTCGCCCGCTTCCATGCCGAGCGCGATATAGCGATCCACGCGACGCGGCAACTTGTTCTTGTCCAGTCGGCGCACATCGTTTAACAAGCCATAGCGATACTCACCGCGAAAACCCGTGCGCCGAGGCGCGCGCGCCAGCCACGCGAGAATGGCAGACTTGAAGGTGTCGGGCAGCACGATGGCCCAATCGTAGTCCCGTTCCCGAAGGCGTCGGCCGAGCTGCCAACGCTGCACCAGCGCGAGCTCTCCGTGCGCCACGTTCAGGAACACGGCCTCGCTGACCTCAGGCATACGTCGTAGCAGGGGCTCGGTCCAGGCCGGCGCCACCACGTCAATGCGTGCGTCTGGGTGGCGCTGCTTAAGTAGCTGGAACAGGCTCTGTGCCATCACCATGTCACCGATCCACGCCGGACCGATGACAAGGATTTTTTCCGCCATGCTATCTGCTTAGCACCGATATGGAGATAGTCGACAGGACCGACAGCGACCGACCTCAAACGGCCGCGCCCTACTCGCTGCCCGAGTCCACCAGCACGAACACGGCGCCACAGTATGGGCAACGCTCCTCGCCGCTCTCCTCGATTGGCAGGTACACTCGGGGGTGTGAATTCCACAGGCTTGTGCCCGGCAACGGACAATGGAGCGGCAAATCGTCGCGCGTTACTTCGTAGTAATCCTTCGCATTCGGCGTCGCATTATCGCTCATTTGACGCACCTAAAGGCCTCAGACCAACGTTAACCACTCAGGATATTGCGAACGGCGCCCGTGCACCTGGTCGAAAAAAAGCTTCTGCAATTCGCCTGTGATCGGTCCGCGCTTGCCGCTGCCGATCGCGCGGCCGTCGAGCTCTCGTATCGGGGTGACTTCGGCTGCCGTACCGGTAAAAAATGCCTCGTCGGCGATATAAACCTCGTCACGCGTGATGCGCTTTTCCCTTATCGGCTTGCCGATCTCGGCAGCCAACTGAAAGATCGTGTCGCGCGTAATGCCATCGAGCGCCGATGTTAAGTCAGGTGTATAGATTTGCCCGTCGCGCACGATGAAAACGTTTTCCCCACTGCCCTCCATGACATAACCCTGGGCATCGAGCAGGAGCGCTTCGTCGTAACCGCAGGCCTGGGCCTCGTGCAATGCCAGTATTGAGTTAATGTAATGACCCGTGGCCTTGGCGCGACACATCGCCACGTTTATGTGGTGACGCGTAAACGAAGACGTCCTGACACGAATTCCGGTCTCCATGTTTTCCTCGCCCAGATAGGCTCCCCAGAACCAGGCTGCCACGCAGACATGCACCTTCAGATCTGCCGCACGCAAACCCATCCCCTCCGACCCGTAAAAGCAAAGCGGACGAACATAGGCGCTTTCCAGCTTGTTGTCGCGCACGGCCGCACACATGGCCGCATTAATGGTGTCCTTGTCAAAAGGAATGTGCATGCCGAGGATGTGCGCCGATCTGAATAGGCGCTCCGTATGCTCCTGCAGGCGAAAGATGGCCGTCCCCTTTTCAGTCTTGTAGGCGCGTACACCCTCAAACACGCCCATCCCGTAGTGCAGAGTATGGGTCAGGACATGGACCGAAGCCTCGCGCCAGGGCAGCATTTTCCCGTCCATCCAGATTACACCGTCGCGATCGGCAAAAGACACGGCTCGTACTCTCTTTCCAATAACCAGATTCTAGTTGCCCCCGTCGGACTCACCGAACACCTCGTGCCAGATCTCGGCGACGATTTCCGGGAAACCGAAG
>CAYGAS010000391.1:0-29990 GCA_964347935.1 uncultured Nitrospiraceae bacterium
GTCGGCCAGCGCGAACAGTCTTTTGATGAAATCCATCTTCCGGATGGGCATCCCGGTAGTAGCAAAGAATTTCTTTCCCTCCAATATCCAAGGGCTGCCTACCTGGTACGAGATTCGTATCAGCAAAGACGGTTATGTTTCTCATGCGGGCCGTGTCGACATGATGGTGGCGATGAACGCACAGACGTACATCCAGGATCGTGATGACGTTTCCCCCGGTGGCTACCTGTTATATGACTCGAGCTGGCCGCGCGGCGACAAACTCGCTCGAGACGATATCACTCTGCTCGGAATTCCGTTGTCGAAGATGTGCAACGAGGCCTTTAGCGATGCCAGGGAAAGAATTCTGATGAAGAATATCGGCTATGTGGGAGCGCTGGCGGCGTTGCTCGAGATTGATATGGATATCATCCGCGCACAACTGCAAAAAACATTTGCAAATAAGGAGCAGTTGATAGCCGCCAACTTGAAGGCGATGCAACTTGGCTATGACTATGCCAAGGAGCATTTTGATTGCCCGCTGCCGATCCGCGTAGAGGCCCTAGATAAGACGCGCGACTATATGATGATCGACGGCAACACGGCAGCCGCCTTGGGGTGCGTCTACGCGGGTGCCACATTTGCTGCCTGGTATCCCATCACGCCGTCGACGTCACTGATGGATGCCTTCACGAGGTATTGCGAGAGCTACCGCAAAGACCCCGACACCGGAAAGAACCGCTATTGCATCGTTCAGGCCGAAGATGAGCTCGCCGCGATTGGTATGGTCATCGGGGCGAGCTGGATCGGCGCCCGCGCCTTCACCTCCACCAGCGGACCGGGCATTTCCTTAATGACGGAGTTTCTGGGGTTTGCTTACTACGCCGAGATTCCGGCGGTAATTTTTGACGTGCAGCGTGGCGGCCCATCGACCGGCTTACCTACACGTACGCAGCAGTCGGACCTGCTGGCCTGCGCCTATGCCTCGCACGGCGACACCCGCCATGTGTTGCTGTTCCCGGCGAACCCGGAGGAATGCTTCTACCTCGCTGCGCAGGCCTTTGATCTGGCGGAACGTCTACAGACACCCGTTATCGTGATGTCGGATCTGGATATCGGCATGAATGAATGGATGTGCCCGAGGCTCAAATGGGATGCAAGCTACAAACCAGACCGCGGAAAGATCATCTCGACGGAGGAGCTGGAAAAGCTGGAAGACTTTTACCGTTACGAAGACAAAGACGCTGACGGTATCTGTTATCGCACCTATCCGGGCATGCATCCCAAGGGGGCCTACTTCACGCGTGGGTCCGGCCACAACCGTTACGGCGGTTATACCGAAGATCCGGTGGAGTACCAGGAGGTGCTCGATCGCTTATTGCGCAAAACAGAGACCGCACGCACGCTCGTGCCCAAGCCCGTTCTCATGAGCAAGCGCGGGGCAAGGGCGGGGATTATTGCCATCGGTAGTAGCGATGGTGCCGTCAGGGAGGCGCTCGATACTTTGCAAAAGCCGATGGATTACCTGCGTATCCGTGGATTTCCGTTCGGTCCGGAGGTACAAAAATTTATCGACGCGCACGAACAGATCTTCGTGGTGGAGCAGAATCGCGATGCGCAGTTGCGCTCGCTACTTACCCTCGAGCTTGACGTAAACAAGGGCAAACTGATTTCAATCCTGCACTACGATGGTTCTCCCATCGGCTCGGATCATGTGCTCGACGGCATAAATGACGCGCTCAAGCAGGTGTCAGCAGCATGAGTTATATCGCAAAACCAAAGGTCGTATATGCCGGCCTCAACAAAAACAAGCTCGGCTTGACGATTCGAAACTATGAAGGGGGCATGTCTACGCTGTGCGCCGGCTGCGGCCATGACTCGATCACCGCCGCACTGATCCAGGCCTGCTTCGAGCTGAACATACCGCCCGAGCGGGCCGCCAAGATGAGCGGCATAGGATGCTCCTCCAAAACCCCAGCCTACTTCTTGAATGCGTCTCATGGTATCAACTCGGTGCATGGGCGAATGCCCGCCATTGCCAGCGGCGCGAACGCAGCGAACCGTAATCTGTACTACATCGGCGTGTCCGGAGACGGGGATTCTCTGTCGATTGGGTTGGGTCCGTTCGCGCATTCCATCCGCCGCAACCTGAACATGCTGTACATCATCGAGAACAACGGCGTCTACGGACTCACCAAGGGACAGTTCTCCGCGTCTGCTGACATGGGCACCACCACGCCGAAGGGTCAGATGAACCAGCAGCCCCCGATCGACCCTGTACTGCTGGCTTTGAGTCTAGGTGGTTCGTTTGTCGCGCGTAGCTTCTCTGGTGACAAGGAACAGCTGGTGCCGTTGATCAAGGCGGGCCTGACACACGAAGGCTTCGCGCTGCTCGACGTCATCTCCCCGTGCGTGACGTTCAACGACCATCAAGGCTCAACGAAGAGCTACGCCTACACGCGTGCACACTCGCATGAGACCGTTCACACCGACTTCATCCCCGCTGCCGACGAAATAAAGGTGGAATACGAGGAAGGCGCGGTCGTGCCCGTACGATTGCATGACGGTAGCCAAATCTTGCTGCGCAAAGTCGATCCGGAGTACAACCCCAAAGACCCCGGTGACGCGATCTCCTACATTCAGCATCACCACGAGAAAGGCGAGATCGTCACCGGCTTGCTGTACCTGGACGACAGTGCGAGAGATTTGCACGCTGTCGCCAACACCACGGATGAACCGCTGGCGCAGCTGAGCTACGACAAGCTCTGCCCCGGCGCCAAGGCGCTCGAGGACGTCTTCGAAACCTACCGCTAGGGCGTCAGGCCGCGCCTGCGCGCTGACCCGTCACTGACAAGGAAAGGCTTCACTGAGCGCCTCTCGGACGAGGTCGACCGGCTGCCTGTCGAGAGCGGTACGATGCTGCTGGAGATGTCTGACAACAACGCTTCTCAGCTCGCCGGCAGTTACGTTAACAGGGGGGCAGGCGTCACCATCCAACGCCCGCGAGTGCCACACGCCCAAGATGTAGCCGAGGCACCACGTGCCTGTGTGGGTTACCGTCCCTGATTCGCAGTATGAGAGCAGCTCCGCACCGATTAGATAGTCTCGCTGAGGCTGCTTCGAGAATGCCGCCAAGGCGACAAAAACGAGCACAATTAGAGATACGGCGGCATATCTAGTGAGCCTCATGGAACGGCCTCCCCATGATACAGCCCCTGGGAAAGTCCATTTAACACGGAAGGGCATTACTATTCGTGGCAGCTCAAGGCAGGTTCCCTTTCAGGATCCTGACCTCCTGCCGATCATAACATAAGATGGGGTATCGGCATCCCCTCGGTGCGAGCATTTGCGCTTCATCCAACCACTGCCGCTGGCTTTCCCCAGTTCCCATGCCCCGACTTGCCGGGTCAGCCGCCGAGTCATGAAGTCACTAAAGAATCCGCAGCGTAGCGGTGGCGCACGCGGATGTGTTGCCGTGCCTTAGCGTTCACGCGGTACGCCAGGCCTGTCTTGTGCCAGGGGCATGTCACAGAGCTGGCACGCCGTGCCGATTGTTCATCCATCTGCTTTGGACTACCGCTTGTCCTACCAGGACTTTTCGTGACGCCCACGGCATATAATTATGTACTGTCTGCGGGGATCAGGACCCCGCGGCGCAATGCAAGGAAACCTATCAGTTAGGGGGCCATATGACAGCGACAATGCGACTTGCCGTTTACTCGCTCGCCTTTGGCCTGCTTCTTGGCGCCAGTCACATGGCGGCCGCTCAGCAGATCAAGGCGTCCTTATTTCATGAAACCGATTCGGCTCTCAAGGCCGCACAAGCTGCGAATGCGCAGCTGTTGGCGCCGCGAAGCTATAACAGGGCAATGAAACACTACAACAATGCGAAAGCGAAGTTCGACCGAGGCAAGAACCTCGAGTCTATTCGCGCCGAGCTAGCGGATGCGACAGAGTATTTCCGCCAAGCCACCGCCGCCAGCGAGAAGGCCTCCAAGGAACTGCGCTCCCTCATCAAGACGCGCGATGACGCGGCCAAGGTCAAGGCCTCGCGGTATGCCCCCGACGCCTGGAAACGGGCGGAAGAATCTTTTTCCAAGGCGATGATCGAGCTCGAACGGGGAGCAAGTGAACCCGCCAAGGCGCGAGCCCAAGAAGCCGACAAGTACTACCGGGAGGCGGAGCTGACGGCGATCAAAGCCACGTATCTCAGCGAGGCGCAGCTGCTGATCGCTCGGGCCGAAAAGGCCAAAGTTGACCGCTACGCGCCGAGAACGTTGGCGAAAGCAAAGCGGCTATTGCAGCAGGCGGAGAAAGAATTGATCCAGAACCGCTACGATACAGACTTGCCGCGTAGTCTGGCGCAGGACGCCAAGTACGAAGCCAAACACGCCATGCAGTTGGCCAAGACGATCCAAAATGCGCGGGCGCAGAAGCTGACCACCGAGCAGCTTATTCTCGAATGGGAACGTCCGATCGAGCAGATCGCGGCCGCGGCCGACATGCGCGCCGAATTGGATCAGGGCTACCAGGGGCCGACGAATCAGATCATTGCCTACATCGATGACCAACAAGTCCAGGCACAACGCTTGAATCAGGACATTAATGACCTGCATGGGGAGGTCACCGATTTACACACTCAAGTGGCGAAGATGCGGCAACAGCTCGGTGGGGCCGCCGAGGAGCGTATCGTGTTGTCGGAGCGGCTGGAGACGCAGGCGCGGATTCGCAAACAGTTCGCCCAGGTCGAAACGATGTTTACCCGCAATGAGGCGCGTGTGTACCGCGAGTCGAATGATGTCGTTCTCCGGTTGGTCGGTCTAAGCTTCGATGTCGGTCAAGCTAGTATTGAGCCAAAGAATTTCCAGTTGTTGACAAAAGTGCAAGGCGCCATTCGCACATTCCCGGACAGCAAGCTCATCATCGAGGGTCACACGGACTCCCACGGCAGCGATACCTCCAACTATGCGCTGTCGCAGCAACGTGCCGAGGCCGTAAAGGCATATATCATTGCCAATATGCGCATCGATTCCTCGCAGGTGAGCGCGGTCGGTTATGGAGAAACCAAGCCGATCGCCAATAACGAGACAGTCGAAGGGCGCGCCAGGAATCGCCGGATCGACATCGTGATTCGCACCCAAGGCGGCTAAACGAGGCGTTTAGGTCGCACGCTCGGCAGCGCGACGTAGCTGCCTGTACAGACGGGTCAGATCCGTTAGCTGATAGTTGGCGTTGAGTCCGCTTGGGTTCGGCAGAACCCAAGCGCAGGCGCCACCGACGGTGTCCTGCTGTTTGCCGAGCACCGCCTTGGGACAGCTGAAGGCGACACGATAGGCGCCAATACCCAGCACGGCGACCATGCGCGGACGATAGCGTCGGACCTTGGCGATCAGACGCCGCCCGCCCGCGGCGAACTCGGCCGGTGAGAGCTCTGCCGCGCTAGCACTTGCGTAGCGCACCAAGTTGCTGATGCCGTAACCCCAATTCAAAAGCTCGCGTTCCTCGAACGGTGACAGCAGCCGTTTTGTGAACCCGGCCGCATACAGCACCGGCCAAAAGCGGTTGCCGGGACGCGCGAAATGATGGCCGACCGCGGCCGAGTAAAGGCTGGGGTTGATGCCCACGAACAGGACTTTGAGCCGTGGGGCAATAATGTCGGCAACAGTCTTGCCACGGGCGGCGAGTAGCTCTACGCGCGTGGGCTTGCATGGCTTCATCGCCGCTTCAGAAAGATCTCCGCATCACCGGCCTGAACCGTGCTCCCATAACGAGGGATCGTTGATCCCTTGCCGTGCTTGACAGGTACTCACGAAGCCCATGAGCTGTGGAAAAAAACGCAGGAAGTGCGCTTCAAGCTCGTCATAGTGAGTCTTGAGCTCATCCACCCCGCCGGCAAGCGTATTGCTGCGCCGGAGCCGACGCGAGATACCGTCGAGCGCGGTACCGACCCGCCATAGCTCACGGTAACTAACGAGCCAATCATCGCGCACCATACGTGGAACGATGTACTGCAGACGTTCGGGAAACTGCTCCTGGTGATACTCCAAAACGGCGTAGACCTCGCGCGCGAACTCCCCGAGCGGCACACCGCTAAAGCTCGCCCAATGGCGGGCGAGAAAATGATCATAGAACACGTCCACCATGATGCCCGCAAACCGGCGCCGCGGCGGGCTGACGAGACGTCGACTGGCGCCCACGACCTCATGGTCGTCGGTGTAACGGTCGATCTTACGGTGCAGCAAGATGCCCTCGCGCACGCGCGCTCCGAAACGCCCATCCACACTGCCCTTCACGAAATCGCCCAGTAGCCCGCCGACAATGGCCTCTGGCGTGCGCCCCGACAGGAACAAGTGAGCCAAGTAGTTCATTTGGGTGAGCAGTGTAACAAAGATCTGCAGCGCAGAACGCCGCTCACACCCCGACCAAAGAAGGGATATAGGAAAATATCAACACGAGCACGATCAGAACCAACAGTGCGGCCACGACGCCGAGGCGTTCGCTGCGCTTGCTGGCCGCGATCGCCGCTTGACGCGCCTGCTCGCCGATCGCAGCGCGGCAATAGTGACAATGCGTGTCAAACTGCGGCGAACGTCTGCCGCAACACGGGCACGCTATCAATTGTCTTTCGCGCAACCAGGGCAATAAGGCCGTGACATCCATTTACGACACAGTCTACCCCCGCCCAGGCACCCGGGCCAACAACCCGTGGTCTGTCATAGCCGATAGCGAGCGACGAATCTCACTCGGGCGCCAACGCTGAATGCGATCTCGCCGAGGCCGTCACGACCGAGGGGTCGCACGTCAACCTAATACTGGACTCTTGAGATGTCGATGCCGTTAACGCTCACGACTTTCCACGCCAACGGCTCCTTCGCCAAGATGATGGTAACCGGTTCGGGCAGGCCGCTTGCACCGACCAAAGAATGGCGCTCGCGCCCGTTCGCCGTCAGCACCACTTTAAGCATCGCTGTGGCGGTGGCCCGATCGGCGTTGATGTCAATGCGCACATCGTACATGCGCACGTCGAGCTGCTGAAAGCGGTTGAACGCCCAGCCGAGGACGCGCCGCACCGCCAGGTAATTCAGTCCGTTTTCGTCCAGATACTGGCGCGATACCTGCGACATGGCCGCGCCCAGGTCTTTGGCTTCGATGGCGCTCGCACCCTCCGCCAGCACGGCGCGGATAGCACGCTCCGGCGAGTCCCAAAAGAACCACACCAGTGCCACAAGCGCAATGAAGCCGATGATGACGGCATGCCGTGTCCTGGTCTGCATGAGCGCTTCGCTCGTCTACCTAACCAGCGTCGCGCCGTGCGACGCCCTCTAACCCGAAACCGATTCCGCTGCGTTATTGAACCATAAGTCAGGCGCCGTGACGCGCTTTACTTCGGATTCGTGTTCAGCCCTGAGGAACTTATGATGAAAGTCTCGCTAATCGCCTTGTCAATTTTTGCAACCCTGCTGCTTGCCGCTTCGCCGGAGGCCCGTAGCCAATCTATAGAGCGGCGCAGTACGTTGGCCGATCAGAAAGCGGTCGCTGTCACCATCTACAACCAAAACCTCGCACTGATTAAGGACATGCGACTTATTGAGCTCGATCAGGGTTTCAACAAGCTCGCGTTCCGCGAAGTCAGCGCCAATATGCGCCCGGAAACAGCGCTGTTACGCAATGTTTCCGGGCGGCGGGGCCCGCAAGTCATCGAGCAGAATTTCGATTTCGACCTGCTCACGCCGCACAAATTGCTGGAGAAATTCGTCGGCCGCAGCGTGCGCTTGGTCAAGACGCATCCCAGGACGGGTGCCGAGACCGCGCTGGAGGCGCGCGTGCTAAGCGCTAACAACGGTGTAGTACTTCAGGTGGGTGACCGCATCGAGATGGGTATCCCCGGCAGAGTGGTATTTGACAGCGTTCCTGACAATCTGCGCGATCGCCCCACCCTGGTGATGCACCTGCACAGCCCCGCTGCCAGCGCGCAAACCCTTGAGCTTAGCTATCTTACGGGCGGACTGTCGTGGAAGGCCGACTATGTCGCCGAACTCAATGCCGCTGACAACCGACTCGATCTGCAAGGTTGGGTCACTCTCAGCAACAAGAGCGGCACGGCCTATACCAATGCCAAGCTGCAACTCGTGGCCGGTGACCTACACCGTGCCCGGCGGGAGATGGACGCGCTCCGTGCAGGCAAGTCAGCGCCTATGGCGGTTGCGGAGGCGCAGGTGGAGATGGCGGAAGAAAGCCTTTTCGAGTACCACCTCTACACCTTGAACAGATCCACCACCCTTGCCGACAATCAGACTAAACAGGTCGCTCTCTTGAGCGCCGAGGCCGTGCCGGTAAAGAAGGAGTTCCTGCTGCGCGGCCGCGATTATTACTATCGCAGCAGCTACGGCGACTTGGGGCAAAAACTCAAAGTCGGCGTTTATGTCGAGTTCGAGAACAGGGAAAGATCCAACCTGGGCAAACCGTTACCGAAGGGGGTCGTACGCGTATACAAAAAGGACAGTAGCGGCAATGCCCAGTTTCTCGGCGAGGACCACATCGATCATACGCCGAAGAACGAGTCGGTACGTCTCAAGCTCGGTGATGCTTTCGACGTCACAGCCAACAAGAAACAGACCGACTTCAGGAAGCATGCGAGCACCCGCCGATACCATTACTCCATCGAAAGCGCCTACGAGATCAATCTTAAAAACGCCAAAAAGGAGGCCGTGACCGTGACGGTGTACGAACCGGTACCCGGCGATTGGCGCATGCTGGAGGAGACGCAAGCGCACACCAAAGAAACGGCAGGAACGGCCGTGTGGCGGATCAAGGTGCCGGGCGAAGGCCGGGCGACCTTGCGCTACCGCGTGCTCGTTCGCTACTGAGGGGCTAGCCCCGGCGCGGCGTAAAGCTTGGCGACTACGGAACTGCAGGCGCGATAGACTCTGAAAAGCTACAGAATTAAGCTGGCGAACGGCTAATGCAGCTAGAGGACCTTAGGCCGGCAGATGTCTAGCGTAGAACCGCAGTCCCCGGTTCCCCTGAGAGTGACTGCTATGATGGCGCGCGGGGTATTGTTGCTCGGCACGATCGCCGCCATCGGCGGCTGCGTAGGCACGCCAGTGACACGCGTCACGCCGGCACCGCCGAACCAGGTGTCGATCGCAGTCGAGTGCCGACAGTTCTTTGCCCGGCTCGACCGCGCCATCAAGCGCGCCAAGGTCGCAGACACGCAGGCGGTCCGTGTCGCAGGCTTTCCCTATGTGCGCGCGAACCGTTTTCTGGCGAGCTTCCGCGACCAGGTGGCAGAACCTGAGGCCTTCACGGCTTGGCTCGATCGACTCCAGCTTCTGGCCGAGCAGGGCTACGCGGTCGAGATCGCCAACCTGCCGCGCCCGCAGCGCGAAGCGCTGCGACTCTCCGTGCCGATCGTGCGTCATGGCGCATTGATGGATAGCGTAAGGGGTTGCAGCGAGCATCTGCGCAGTGAGGATGTGGCCCAGCGCGCGACACGCGAGACGTTGCGCGCAGCGGTGCGGGTACCGGGCGAGTACGTCGCCTGGCAGCGCGCTGTCGGGCTCTACTTTTTGACCGCCAACGCCACGCAGTCCGGCATCAGGAAGTGGCATGCACAGGTGCACGAGGTCTACGCGCAACCCCTGGCGCAACGCCCGCTGTATGGCCAGCTGGTGCGTTATGTACCGCCACCGGGTGCGCCCGCGCTGACACCGAGCGAAATCTCTGAAATCCTGCAGCGCTCTGCGCAGAATGCCTTGCATATTCCGGAACCGACGGCTGCAGAGCGCGAACGCCTGTTTGCCACGTTCGCCCCGATTTGGCAGATCGACACGGTCAGCGAAGACGATCGATTGGGAATGCCGTTTTGGCCATCGCACGACGCCAAACAGCCGGATGTCGACGTTCGCAATGCGACGGTCTACCGGCACTGGTCGCATACCCGCTTCGGCGGCGCTGTGCTACTTCAGTTGAACTACATCGTCTGGTTTCGCTCACGACCTAAGACATCGGGCGCAGACTATTTGGGCGGCCATCTGGACGGCATTATGTGGCGGATCACGCTGGCCCAGGACGGCAGGCCGCTGGTCTTCGATACCAGCCATAACTGCGGTTGTTATCAGATGTACTTCCCGTCGCCGCAGCTGCGCCTGCGGCGCATTCCACGAACGCCGGAAAACGACGCCGAGGAGGTACCGCTGATCCCGCAAACGGCCCCGACGCTGCATCGTGGTCAGCGACCGACACTGCGTATTGCCCATCGCACGCACTACATCGAGCGGCTAACTTCAGAGCCGCGTGGCGCCGATCGAATCGTGACCTATCGCTGGCTGGATTATGCTCATCTGCGCTCCTTAGCGCTGGGAAACGGTGACTACCGAAGCCTGTTTCGTCCCGATGGCATCGTGCCCGGCACCCAACGCGGGGAGCGGTTCTTTTTTTGGCCGATGGGTGTACCGCATCCGGGTGAAATGCGGCAGTGGGGCCATCATGCTATTGCCTTCGTCGGGCGGCGCCACTTCGATGACCCCTATCTGATGGAACAGATATTCTTACCTCACGTGGCAACGGGCGTGAGGTCGACGCCGCCACGCAACTAAGCTGCTGTTCCAGCAAGCAGTTTTCCACTCGACGCGGCGGCGGCGATGGTCCAGGAATGAGCCGGGCAAAGTCGGCCGCCGACCTCGCTTGCAAAGCCAAAATGAGTTTGAAAAGCTTCGGTGGGAGTGTGGCTCTCGATGCTGATCGGCAGGCATATACGGTGTCCGTACTGCGGGGAAACTTTCGAAGTTGACATCGATCTCTCTGCCGGCAATCAGGCGTACGTCGAGGACTGCTATGTCTGCTGCCGGCCCATTTCGTTTCAGACAGTGGTTGACCCTGACGGCAAGTTGCTCCAGGTCGAGGTCTGTCGCGAGGATGACTGATTACAGCGATTCTCTGTACAAGGCGAAGCTGCGGTGACATCGTTAAAGGCGGTGGTAGGTTTCACATTGTTACTGGGCTGGACCGCGGCCATGGCAGCAGGCTGTGGCAGCGAGGGCGTGCGCGTGCAGGTGCTTGGTCCGGGCGCTGCGGGAATTGCGGGAACGTCCAGCAGTTATCTGTTATGGGTCGGCGGCAAAGCACGCGCCATCGTTAACAAGGGTGCAGGGAGCGCGATGGGCTTTGCCCGCAGCGGCGCACGGGCTGCAGACCTGGACGTCATTCTTTTTACCGAGTTGCACGTTGCTGACACCGCGGATCTGCCCTACCTGCTACAGCTTTCGTTACCGCAGAATCGCTCCCGCCCGCTGCCCATCTATGGGCCCGATCGGGGCAGACTCATGCCGTCCACAGTTACTTTCGTGCGCGCGCTGTTCGACACCAAACGGGGGGTCTACCGCTATCTGGGTGAATTGCTGAGCCCGCTCGGCAAACAGACCTATAAGCTGCAGCCGCACGATGTGAAAATAAAACGGGACTCGAATCCGACGGTGTACCGCAATGAACGCTTGCTTGTCAGCGCAATGAGGCTCGTACGCGAACCTATCCCGGCACTCGGCTGGCGAATTGAAACGGGTGGTAAAACGATCGTGTTCAGCGGCGATCGTGTAGAGAATCCCGCCGATCTCGGGCGCCTCGCCAAGGATAGCGCCCTCTTGATCATCAATCGGCATCCCGACGACGGGTCCGTGGACAGGCGGCAACTATTGGCGCCGGCGGCAATCATCAAGCTGGCGACAAATGCCCGCGCTCAGCAACTTGCTTTTACGAGCCCGCCGCCAGGCCACGGGCAGGAGTTGCAAACGACTCTCGGCAGTACTTCAGGCGCCGCGCCGGCCTTTCCGGCGTCGATGGATTGCCTCAGCCCCTGAGGCTCGCCGACACGGCCTTGCGCAACGCAAGCAGGAAAGCGTTTTGCTCCTCGGGGCCCGATAACTCGCGCGCCAGCAACTGATAGAACTCTTCGTGGTCGGTGGTCTGCTTGGCGGCTCGCTTGACCAGGACGCGGGCGAGCGGACCCAAGTAAAGCGCCAGTGTCTGCTCCGCCGCCTTAATGATCTTTTGGTCCCAGGAGGCCGGCAAGGGTCCGCTGTCTTTCTCCGGTTTCGCTGCCTCGGCTACTGTGGGCGCGCGCGCATGTGGAGCAGGACGCGGCTGGCTCAGCGGCGCACGCGCAAGAAAATGTTCACGCTCACGCTCGTCGGCAATCATGCCGGCTAGCACCTTGTAGAGCCCGTCTGGCGTTGTCGCTTGTTGGGCCGCACGTTCCACCAGCACCTTCGCCAGCGGGCCTACAAACGGCGTGAGGCCGCGCTCGGCGGCCTTCAGCAACTCGGGATCCCAGGCCATCGCCAACAACTGTTCCTCTCGCGTGGCATCAACACGCTGGGTCATCGCCTTGGCCGTTGCAAATGTGGCCTCCTGATCCGGCAGTCTCACCTCATAAACCGCATGCTCCTTGACGTGCTTGTCCGTACGCGTACCGAGAAACTGGAAGAGCTGCGCATATTCTTGCGAAAGACAGGCGATCACATCGTAGAAAGAACGCGAGACGAGAATCTGGTTGGGCTTGGCGAAGCTCATCACGCGTTGGGCATTGTTGATGCCGTCGCCCAGCGGGTTTTGTTGACCGCTGAGGCTTTTCAGCACTTTGACCGGACCGAGATTGATACCGATACGAACGGCGAACGGCGTCCCGACGCCGTCCATATCGATCATGCGGTCGCGCAAATTCAGCGCTGCGAACAAGGCCTCTTCGGGGTCACCGAGAAAACATAACGCCGCACCGTCGCCGGTATCGACCATCAGGCGCTCGCTTTTGGGAACGTCGGCAATCGCCTCTGTAATCAGGTCTTGCAGGTGCTGCTTCATGTCGATCTGCTGGGTTACGGCCCGCTCCGTATAGGCGACGATATCCAGAAACACCACGCTGCATAACCAGGTTCTGCTCTGCCGCTCCATAGTGCCAAAGTCCGCCGCGCAGACTTAGTCCTCCAGCATCTTCATTGCCTTTTCTAGGCTTCGGCGCATGCGATTGAAAGACGCAGCGAGCACACTGATTTCGTCCCTGCCGCGCTCGGAGAACTCCGGCGCCTCCATATTGCCCTTGCTGACCTCATCGGCAATCCGTGACATCTTGGTCACCGGTCTAATAACGATCGCGCGCAACATCAGGTTCAGGATAACGATGATGACAACGAACACGCCCACAAGCGAACCCATAAAAGTCTGCAATGCAGCTGTGGCTTTATCCAGGGGGACGCGCATGGGTACGGCGACAATACGCGCGCCCACGATCTCGTTCATTTTCCACCCGAAGCCGTTCGCATTACCGTACTTTGCTATCAAGGTTTTCGGTGCGCGCTCTACGGTACTGTGACACGACAAGCAACCCGGGTGCTTGATCTGCATGGGACGTGCGAGATACAGCGATTGGCCGGTCGGCGTGTCGCGTACGCCGATGATCTCTGTGCGCTCCGCATTGTTGCGAAACTCCTGTACGAGATCGGTTTCCCAGTCGACGGCACGGTTTCGTGGGTTCGACGGGTTTAATGTAGCTTCTTTATAGGTGTACTCCGGATGCTTTTCACGCAGCTTGGTGAAGCTTTGCGTGGCCGCATAGGCAGGCACACTTTGTGGCAAGAACTCTTTGGTCATCTGCAGGGCCAGCAAGGGTCGAATTTCGCTCACGGTGTAGCTGCGAACCGCAAGTGCTGCCTCCATCATCAGGCCCGCACGCTCGATGACCTCCTTGCGGGCGTTCTCCTGCAGGATCCTCCAGGACAGCCAGCCGGTGATTGCCAGACCAATGGCGAAAACCAGTATCAAGACAAGATTAAATTTTAGTGTCAGTTTCATCTCCCCCTCCTAATGCTCGTGGGTACCGTTCGCTTAAAGCGTGTGTATTCGTCTTGCGTCAACCACAGTTAGCAAGATCCCCGTACGCCTTGGTGAAGCCGATGAGGCTGAACGTGAGGGTCTTCGAACCCGTGTCGGGATAGGTCGGCCAGAAACGCAAGGTGAATTTTGCCCTGACTCCCTTTTTGAATTGCTCGATAATCCTGGCAGTGTCCTTCTCGAAGACGATGGTCTGCTCGAGATAAACCCTGTCCATGGGGAGAAATTCGTGCTCATCCACCTGAAAGCCGATGTCGCCCTTGCCTGCATCGATATTCGACTTGGTCACGACCCGTAGCCCATGCTCGCCCACTCGCAGAACGATTTCGGTGTCCTGATAGCCGTCGTTGAGGACCTTTTTCACCGATTCCAACATGCAAACAGTCTGGTCTTTGACGGGATCGAATACCGGTTTGGCGGTCCAGTTGACGTCGGCCGCGTCCACGCGCGCAAACAACACGATAGGGAACACCAGCAGGATACTGGTGGCTTTGATGTACCTCTCCCCGAATACCCTACAAAAACTCGTTATTTTCACCGCGGTGCAACCGTCTCTCGCCCACGGGCGGGACGATGCCCTACCCAGCAGACGGTAATGTTAAATACAACATAGCAGTAAGGGAAGTTGCGGCGCCAACAGTACCACGGGCCGCAGCTATGCCCTTTGGGGAGCGGTGCTGCGGCCTGCAGCGGCGCAGCATTAGCCGCGGTGGACCCGAGCCGGGCTAACGGTCCTTAACCGCCCCATGTTTCTGCAGCGCTCGACGAAACGCCTCTTTTTCTGTCTCGTCGGGCAGCTCGGCCGCCAGCAGATCGCAAAACTCCCCCAGGTCCGAGGCCGCGCGTGCCGCTTTTTTCACCAAGATTTTGGCGACTGGGCCGAGATAGACGACAAGGCTCTCCTGCGCTTCCCGCAAGACCTCATCTGTCACCTGGGGGCGTGACGGTGCGCCCGCGGCGCGCGCATCCGGCTCGGAAGGGGTGATTTGCGTGCGTTCGAGAAATACAGTTTTGTCCTGCGGCGATGGTATGAACCGCGCCAACAACTCGGTCAGCTCACCGACCGTCGAAGTCTTCTGCGCGGCCTTTTTGACGAGCGCCTTGGACAGCGGCCCGATGTGCCGCTCCAGGTTGAGCTGAACCGTCTTAAGAACTTCCGGCTTCCACGTCGTGCCGGTGTCGGCCATTTCATCGAGCTTGGCGGTGTCCACATGGGTCTGCGGTAAGGACTCCTGCGTCGCCGCGGCACCTTGGCCTCGACCCTGCGCGCCCTGACCACGCTCCGGCGTCAATATTTCAAGAACCTCACTCACCGTCTGCGGGCGATCCTTCGCGTTTGGTTGCAGCATCCACTTGATGGCGTGCAAGAAAGGCTCCGTGTACTTGTGGCTAGTGAGCTTGGTGATGTCGCCAATCGGATCCATATCCCCGTCCTGGATCGCCGCCACGCGCTCAGTCGCGGCCACCGGCGCCAGGCCGGTCGCGCAATGATAAATGGTGGCGCCGATCCCGTAGACGTCGGTCCAGGGACCTTGTTTGCCGCGCGAGAAGTACTGCTCGAAAGGCGCGTATCCCGGCGTGACCATGCCTGTCATGGCGTGGCTCTGTTCGCCCAGGGCAAGGCGTGCGGCGCCAAAATCGAGCAGCACGGGCGAACCGTCTCTGCGCAGATAGATGTTGGCCGGCTTGATATCGCGGTGTAGAAACTTCTGTGCGTGCACGGCCTGCAGCCCGCGCAAGATCGGAATCATGATCGCGCACAAGTCGTCCTCGCCGATGGTACCCGCTTTCTTGAGGCGCGCGCTGAGTGACTCGCCGTCTTCATAGTCCATGACAAAGTATGCCGTCCCATGCGCCTCCATATAGCCGAGGACACGCACGATATTGGCTTCGCGAAATTTCGCCAGCGTACGCGCCTCGTCGAGAAAACGCTTGAGCCCATACTCGTAGCTTTCGGCATCGTTTTCCGACTTCGGCGTGACTGTGGTTCCATCCTGCGTGCGCACGGCGAGCGCAGTCGGCAGATACTCTTTCAGCGCGACTTCCCGCTGCAGTGTGTGATCATAGGCCTTGTAGGTGACGCCGAAGCCGCCGACGCCAAGCACATTATTGATTTCGTAGGCCTCGATGCGCGTGCCGGGGCTCAGGGCATGATGATAGATTGCGCTCATGATGTTGGTGCTCGTTAAGCTGCGCGCGTCGGTACCCCCTCGGTCACGCAGCGCAGCAAAACGCCTGCTTGTTTACGGTCAATTGTAGCAGCCGCCGCCAGCACCAGGTGCAAAAGTAGCGGTGGGGGGACGCGGCCGCTAGCCGTCACGCCGAAAGTGCAGCTCCCAGATTTGGTGGCCCAGGCGTCGGCCCCGGCGCTCAAAACGCGTCGCCACGCGCTCGCGCGGCGACAGTACATAGCTCCCGTCACCGGCCACATTGATCAGGCCGGGAACCTGCGCCGCCACGTCGAGGACGTGGTCGGCATAATCTTGCCAATCGGTGGCCACCTGTAGATCCCCGCCGGGGCGCAGGCACTCGACGATTTGCGTGAGAAAAGCGTGTTGGAGCAAGCGGCGCTTGTGATGGCGCTTTTTGGGCCACGGGTCCGGGAACAGCAGATACACCGCCGCCAGCGAGGCCCTCGGGATCTGCCGTGCGACCACCGTCGCCGCATCGGCACAGATGATCCGTACATTGTCGATGCCCTCACGTGCAAGCTTCAGCAGCAGGCTGCCGATCCCCGGCCGGTGGACTTCGACGCCGAGGAAATCCGTGTCCGGATTGACCCTGGCTAAGTCATAAAGGTTGTCGCCGTTGCCGAAACCGATTTCCATCACTACCGGCGCTTCGCGCCCGTAGACTTCGACGAAATCGAGTTCCTTCATGCCATCGTCAAGTCCATACTTTGTCCACAACTCGGTGAGTGCGCGCTGCTGCGCACGGGTGATGCGGCCTTCGCGGCGGACATAGCTGCGAATCGTACGAAGTGGAGAACGATGTTCTGCTTCGCCAGGCTTGGCAGCAGTGCGAGTCATTACCGCTCAGCTAACAAATATAAGTAGCAAGAAAAACTGGGCGACATTGTGCGTCACTGTGTCTGCGCTTGTGACTTGTGACTTTTTACTTGTCACTACTCTTAGAAAAACGCCCCCTCGATTGGCGAAGATGCGGAGCCGTAGCGCTTGCGCGGGATGCGTCCGGCAAGATAGGCCTCCCGGCCCGCCTCGACCGCCTTTCGCATCGCCGAGCCCATCAAAACCGGATCCTGGGCGCCGGCAATGGCGGTGTTCATGAGCACGCCGTCGCAACCGAGTTCCATCGCCACGGCTGCGTCGCTAGCGGTACCGACACCTGCATCGACGAGGATCGGCAGCTTGGCGGCCTCGACGATGAAGCGGATATTGTAAGGATTACGAATACCGAGGCCGGAACCGATCGGCGCCGCTAACGGCATCACTGCCACGCAACCCATTTCTTCGAAGCGTTTGGCCATGATCGGGTCATCGTTGGTATAGACCATCACCTTGAAGCCGTCGTTGATCAGGGCCTCCGCCGCCTTGAGGGTATCCGGGATATGAGGGAACAAGGTCTTCGCGTCACCCAAGACCTCGAGCTTAACCAGATCATGCCCGCCGAGCAGCTCCCGCGCCAGCTGACAGGTATACACGGCATCCTTGGCGTTATAGCAACCAGCCGTATTGGGCAGGATGGTGTACTTGTCCGGCGGCAAGACGTCGAGCAGGTTGGGCTCGTCGGGGTTCTGACCGATGTTGGTGCGGCGGATCGCCACGGTCACGATCTCCGCGCCGCTCGCCTCAATGGCGCGGCGCGTCTCGTCCAGGTCCTTGTACTTGCCCGTCCCGACGAGCAGGCGCGAGCGGTAGCTCACGCCGGCAATGACCAGCGGGTCGTCCTGGGCCGGTCCCGCCACCGGCGGTTTAATCTGCTCGGGACGTGTGCTCATCAGCCACCTCCAATGGCGCGTACAATCTCGACCCGGTCCTCGTCTTGTAGGCGGTAGGCCTCGTGCCGGCTGCGCGGGATCACCTGGCGGTTGACCGCCACCGCCACGCGGGCGTCGCTCAGTCCCAGCTGCTGCAGCAGCTGCACCACCGTCAGCGGCTGGGGCAGCGGCCTTTTTTCGCCATTGACGAATATCTCCACGGTTTGTCGGTCTTTCGCGCCGAAAAAACTGCGTTAGAATAGCCGGCAGGTATTGTATTGCGAACGCTCGCCGGGCGCACGCGGGTGTAGTTCAATGGTAGAACCTCAGCTTCCCAAGCTGATGACGTGGGTTCGATTCCCATCACCCGCTCCAGACCCTGCTGACAGCGGTTTGACCGCAAGCGGCTCCCTGAGTACCGTGGGGCGGGAGTTCGCGTGGTGGCAGTCCGGCGAGGGACCCGCGGCAGCATTTTTATAGCCCTTGGAGCATCCACCGTTGAGCAGACTAGTCAAAATTCTCGGCCTCGCGTTGGCGGTCATTGTGCTCGGCATCGTTGTCCTGGCCGTCGCATTGGTGCTGATCGTCGATCCCAACGATTACAAGGAACAGATTGTGCAGGCCGTGAAGGAGCACACGGGGCGCGAGTTTAAAATAGAGGGCGACCTCAAGCTCTCGCTGTTCCCCTGGCTCGGCCTCGAAACGGGTGCGCTCGAGCTCGCCAACGCGCCTGGCTTCGGCAAGGAGCCGTTTGCGCGCGTTGCGGCCGCGGGCGTGAAGGTCAAGCTGCTGCCACTGCTGCGTAAAGAGCTGCAGGTCGACACCATTTTGATCGACGGCCTCAGACTCGAACTCACACGCAACCGTGCGGGAAAGACCAATTGGGACGACTTGGGCGCCGCCGCCGAAAGCAAAGCGCCCAGGGACAAGAAGCCAGCCCCGTCGCCCGAGGTCACGGCTGTACCGGCGCTGGGCGCGCTGACCGTCGGCGGCATCGACATAAAAAATGGCGAGGTCCGCTGGCGTGACGAGCAAAACAAGACGCACTACACCCTGCACAAGCTGGAAGTGAAGTCGGGACAGCTCGCCCTCGATCATCCGCTCGATCTCAAGCTCGCCTTTGACCTCGAGAGCGGCACCTCGCCTGTTCGCACACCCGTCAAATTGGAAACGCGCGCAGATTTTGATCGCAAGCAAAAGCAGCTGCGTGTGCCGAAGTTGGAGCTATCCGTGGGCGAGCTCGCGCTGGCCGCGAGTCTGCAGGCAACGAATATCGAGACGGCACCGCTCGTCAAAGGGCAGATCGAGATTCCACCCTTCAATGCGCGCGAATTGCTGAAACGATTGGGCGTTGCCTACGCGCCCACCTCCAAGGACGCGTTACGCCAGCTCTCGCTCAAGTCGGAGTTCACGGTAAACCTTGGCAAGCAGGCACTAAACGTATCGACGCTGGCGCTCGCGATCGACGACATGACCCTGAGTGCCGTGCTTGAGGGATCGAAGGTGCTCGATGCGCCGCAGTGGAGCGGCAAGCTCGAAATCCCCCGCTTTCATCCGGACAGGCTCCTCGCCTTGCTGATGTTGGAGGCACCGCCGCCTTGGCGCGGGGCCTTTGCGCAAGGGGCGCTGAAGGCGAGCTTCGCGGCCGATCTCGCAGCGCAATCGGTCAACGTCACCGCCCTGTCGTTGTCTGCGGACGGTCTCACGGTAACGGGGACGCTCCAAGCGCGTGACTGGCAAACGGCGCCGCGTCTCGCCGGCCAATTCGCGATCCCGCCGCTGAACGTGCAGCCGCTGCTGGCCAAGCTTGGCGTCGCCGCCAATACCGCGGACCCCAGGGCGTTGCAGCAGGTTGCGGTGAAGTCGAACGTCAACGTGTCGCGTCAAAATCTGATCTTGGAGAACCTCGAGGCGCGCCTCGACGACACCCGCCTCACCGGCAAGCTCGTGGTCAACAACCTGGCGCGGCCCGCCTACAGTTTCCAGCTCAGCCTGGATGACATTGATTTTGATCGTTATCTGCCTTCGACCGCACCACCGTCCGCGGCGGGACAAGCCGGCGGGGCCGCGGCCATGGCCACCGGCGCGCCGGCCGGCGCATTGCCCATGGAGACTTTGCGGCAGCTGCAGCTCGACGGCCAACTCAGCATCGACAAGCTCAAGGCATTTGGTTTGCAATCCGCGGATGTAAACGTCAGGCTCAAAGCGCAAGGCGGGGTGCTAACGCTCGGCCCTAATCGGGCCAAGCTGTATGGCGGGCGTTACGAGGGACAAACAACGATCGACGCACGCGACAAGGTACCGCAATACACGATGAAAGAAACGCTCAGCGATATCGATCTGCGCCCTTTTCTCAGGGATGCCGAGATCTACGACAAGCTGAGCGGCACAGGAAAACTTACCCTGGATTTGCGCGCGCGCGGTTTTGACGGAACTGATGTTACGCGCACACTCAGCGGCAACATGGCAGTCGATGTCCGCAACGGCGAGATCGAAGGCATCAACCTGCAAAAATCGATCAACCAGGCACGCGCGCAGTATGCGCAGCTGCGCGGTAAGGCCGTTCCCGTGCTGCCCGATGCACGCGACGCGACAGTCTTTACGCGATTGACGGGCACGGCTGTTCTCAAAAACGGTATCGCCACCAACAACGACCTGAAGATGGACGGCGCCAATCTGCGCGCAACCGGCAAGGGGACGGTTGACCTGCCGGCGCAGAAGATCAAGTACCGCCTGCACGTCACGCTCGCCGAAGAGGCGTCCCGCCAGGGCACCACCGTGCCGGTTGACGTCACCGGCTCGCTGGCCGAGCCCACCTACAGCGTAGCCTGGAACGAGGTGCTAAAGGAACAGGTAGAGCAGAAGATCGAGCAGAGAAAGGAAGAAAAGAAACAAGAGCTCGAAGACAAGCTCAAGGAAAAACTCCGCAAGAAGTACAAACTATTCTGATTACGATGCCGTCGAATCAGCGCTTTGGGCGGTCTTTGGTTTTGGCTGTTGCGTTGTTCGCTGCCGCGCCGGCCGTGGCACTGGAGATACGCGATCTCGAAATTACCCGTGAGGGTGATCGCTATCGCGTTAACTTCGATGTGTTGATCCCTGTTCCGGCGGCGCGCGCGCAGGCGCTGCTGCGCGATTACCGCCAGTGGCCGCACCTGTCCGATACCATGAAGGAAAGTCGTCTACTGGAGACCCTTGCGGACGGACGACAGCACGTGCGCATCGTCTTTCACTCTTGTGTCTTGCTGTTTTGCAAGGACATCCGTCAAACCAAGGAACTGGAGATCCGTCAAGACGGCGACATCCGGGCCGTAATGTTGCCTGCGCAAAGCGATTTCACCTACGGCTGGGAACACTGGCAGATCCGCCCGGCCAACGCCATGACACGCATCCAGTACCAGGCCGAGTTTGCCCCGGCCTTCGCCTTGCCGCCGGTCATCGGGCCCTGGATTCTCAAAGCCCGGCTGCGTCAAAAGCTGATATTGACGGCGCAACGCCTGGAGATCCTGCAACTTGAGCAGACCGAGCGTCCGTCGCCACGGCCTGCCGACTAGGAGACGCTTGGGCCTGCGGCCATGAGAACGCGCGTGACGCCGCCCCGCCGAAGCACTGCCCCGCCAACCGCTGTCATCGGCTTATCCATGCTTGCTCTGCTGGCCTTACTCGCGGTCTCCCAGCCGTTGTCGGCGGCAGAGGTGCGCAGCGTGCATGTTGTGCGCGAGCACGGTGGCTACACGCTCAGTTTCGAGCTGCAACTCGCTGTAGATCCCAAACGAGTGCACGCAGTGTTGACCGATTACGCTGCCTTGCCAGGGATGATCGATCCGTTGAAGCACAGCGAAGTGCTTGCCCACTATACCGACGGACGCATGCGCGTTCGACTCGACTTCCAGGGGTGTGTGGCGATGTTTTGCAAGACCGTGCGTCAGACAAAAGACATCGAGCAAGCCGCAGGTCTCGACATCACGACCGTCATCGTGCCCCAGGCGGGCGATCTGCAGTGGGGGTGGGAACGTTGGCAGATTCGCGCTCGACAGGGTGGGACAGCATTGCAGTACTACGCTCAGTTCGTCCCGGATTTTTTCGTGCCACCCCTGTTAACGTCGTGGCTGCTGAAGTCCGAATTGAAAGATATGCTACAAGTCATGGGGATGAAAATGGAAGCGCTTGGCAAGTGATGGGCGAACCTGCGTTTAGCCACCGCCTGCTCGCCTGGCACCGCCGCCACGGCCGCAGGGATCTCCCCTGGAAACAGACGCGGGATCCCTATCCCATCTGGGTGTCGGAGATCATGCTCCAGCAAACCCAGGTGAGCACGGTGATTCCCTACTTCGAGCGTTTCATGACACGCTTTCCCGACATCCGAACGCTCGCAGCGGCCACCCTGGATGAGGTGCTGCACCACTGGACCGGCCTTGGCTATTACGCCCGCGCGCGAAACCTTCAGCGCGCGGCGGTCACAATCGTTAATGCGCACGACGGCAGGTTTCCGCGCACCTTCGACGCGGTGCACGCGCTGCCGGGCATTGGCTTATCCACCGCCGGCGCGATACTCGCTTTTGCCTTCGGCCAGCGTCATGTCATCCTGGATGGGAACGTCAAGCGCGTGCTCGCCCGCTATCATGCGATCGAGGGTTGGCCCGGGAAGCGGGAAATCGAAAAGCGCTTGTGGGTCCTGGCAGATCGGCATACCCCACGCACGCAGGTGCGCAACTACACGCAGGCGATTATGGATCTTGGCGCCACCGTCTGTCGGCGCGCGAATCCCGATTGCGTGAGTTGTCCCGTGAACCACGGCTGCCGGGCGCGTGCGCTCGACAACCCATCGGCCTACCCGACGCCGGCGCCGCGACGCGCCTTACCGATACGCGGCACGGCGATGCTGATGATTCGCGATCGGCGCGGGCGCGTGCTGCTGCAACGCCGCCCGCCCGCAGGACTTTGGGGCGGGCTATGGGGATTTCCCGAATGCGACAGCGACGATGTGCGGGCCTGGTGCCGCGAAACGCTCGGGCTGGAGGTAAAGCTCGAGGCAGCGTTGCCGCCGCTGCGTCATTCCTTCAGCCATTTCCATCTCGATATCACGCCGATTACAGTGCGCGTGCTGGGTGCAAGCAAGGTGATGGAGCATCCGCAGTCACTCTGGTATAACCCCAGGCAACCGGATGAACGTGGATTCGCCGCACCCGTCAAGCGACTGCTGGAGGCATTGAGGATCACACCATGAGCCGTAAGGTCAACTGCGTCAAGCTCGGCAAAGAGGCCGACGGCCTGGACTTTCCGCCCTATCCCGGCGAGCTTGGCAAGAAGATCTGGGAAAACGTGTCTAAAGAGGCCTGGCAGATGTGGCTCGATCACCAGACGATGATTATCAATGAATATCGCCTGAACCCGCTCGACCCCGAGGCACGCAAGTTCATCGAAAAAGAGTTGGACAATTATTTCTTCGGAGAAGGCGCGAAGCTGCCACCCGGTTACGTGCCGCCGCAGCGAAAGTAGTGGCCGGCGCTACCGCTTTTCAGCGCTCGGGGGCTTCACTATAATGCGCCCCTTCGACACGGCCAGGTAGCTCAGTCGGTAGAGCAGGGGACTGAAAATCCCCGTGTCGGCGGTTCGATTCCGTCCCTGGCCACCATTGAATCAACGGCTGGTCGCTGTCTTACTTAAGGCCGTCATGCATGTCGATCCCTCTTTATGCCTATCACCGCCGAATCCGATCTTAGAGTCCGATAGCGGTCAGTGGGCGAAGCGCCAACGATTGTGAGCGGACGTGAAGGCTCAAAGCTTCGACGCTACGCCGCTTTGATTCGTCGGATCGCCTCGGAAAGCGCTTTGTGATACGCGCTGGGTAAATTGTTGAACAGCCGCCCCTCGGTTCCGTCGGTAATCCGCTCGCGAATCGATCTGACATAGCGCTCTATTTTCCGCCGAACCCTCGCCACGACCCTTCGTTCATCATTTCCGGCGAGATTGCGTGCGGCTTTTTCCGGGTCCCAGTCATTGTCCAGCAGTGCCTGCATACACATGCCGCGCAAGTGGTTAGAGAGCGTCTTCGACTTGTGGCTGAGGCCGAGCGCTTTCTCGCTCGCTCTGATCTCGAACGCGTGCTGTCGCAGCACCGCCAGCTCGACCGGGATGTCGTGGCGTGTCGTCGGCGTATCTGTTTTCGGTGGTGCCGCCGGTTTCCTCAGGGCGTCGGGTGTTTGCTCTGCTGTCTGCTTCTCAACAACAGCGTCGGCGTCGATTCGGGTGTCTTGCAAACTATCGGACAGATACCCGGCGCGAAGCACCGGGTCGTTTTCCAGGCTCGCCTTGCCGATGGCCGTTCTGAGCTCTGCATAGAGCTCGCGAACGTTGCCCTTTTGATACTGATTGCTCCTGATGAGATTCATGGCCTTGGGCGAAACCGAGTCGATGTGATGGTTGAATTCCATCTCTAGCAGTCTCACCAAGTGCTCGGCCAGTAGCGGTATGTCCTCCGTTCGCTCGCGCAAGGGAGGTATGTAAACGCGTGCACCCATACGGGCCAGCACGTCGCCCCGCAGCCTGCCCCGTTCGACAAGCTGTTCCGGGTTCTGATTGGTTGCGAGCACGAACTTTACGGAGACTTGCCGCGGCGGCCCGGATCCAATGCCAGGCAAGAAGGCCTTGCCTTCGAGTGGATAAAGCAGGAGATCCTGAGCATTAAGCGGAAGACGGTCGAAGTCATCGAGAAACAACGTGCCGCCATCACACTCTTCCAAAAGCCCCGGCTGGCCGCCGCGCGGCGTATTGGGCAAGCCGTGCCCCGTGCCTACGCCGAAGATCTTTCCTAACGCGAAGGCCGGATCGGCGTGCTCAAACTGCGAACAACTAATCTCGCGATACTGCTCGCGCGGACGGCCGCTGAGATCACCGATCGTGCGTGCCAGCTGCGTTTTCCCCGTCCCGGATTCGCCGATGATCAACACCGGTATGTCACCCTTGGCGCCGAGCACGGCGTTCTCAAACACCTTTTCCCACAGCGGGCTGCGGCCGAGCAAGGACGCGCTCCTGGCCTCCCGGATGGCGGGGTAATCGTGCTCCAGCTTGGCGAGCCGATCCGTCGAGACTGGCTGCGCTTCGAGTGACCCTTCGGCTTCGACATATTGCCGCAGCTCTTCTCTGAGCTCGTCGATCTCGTCCGTGAGCCCTTTGATGAGGTCGTCCCGCCTTCCAACCGCCGCTCTTTCTCTATTAGCGATAGTCCTGAGCAGGAGCATGCGACGCCGGACAAGGCCCCGAATACCGAATATGCGGTGATTCGCGATCGAAACCGTCAACGCCATGGGAACCAAGACCAAAGACAGCAGCATCCAATTGTAGGACGGGACCAAGGGGGCACCGGTCAGTATCTTGGGCATATTCCATAGACTTATATGAATGATGGTAAAGGCTATGACAGCCCGTGTGAGCCAACGCGTCTGTTCTCTTTGAATCCTGGTTTGTGGTCCACGGGCATTCAACACGATCAAAACGACGGCAACGAGCAACAGCGCGGTATCGAGCCAGAGTCTGACGACATATAAATCGGTCATGCGGTCAATGATATTGGCGTCGGCAAAATGCCACAGCGAATACAACATGGCTCCTGCTGGAAAAAGATAGACGATAGGCAGAATCCTTTTCAGAACGGATCGAGGCAAGAGCGAACGCGGAAAGATGAGTACCACATGCACAAGTGCGCTAACGACGGCCTGCATGCCGAAGGTGACCATCAAATCGCGGATCAGGAATTCCCTTGGCGTATAGGCCTCAACCAAAGATGAAAAGAATTTTGGCCAGCCGGGCCGGTCGACGCCCATCCAGAATATGAAGGCCGAGAAACAGATAGCGATGAACAGCGCAGTGCTATCCTTCGGATTTGAGGTCAGCATGAATACGGTCAGCGAGATCAGAATCATGATGACCGCAAGGCGAGCACCGAAGTAGTACACGATCTCAGAAACGCGCAACGGCCTTATTATCATTTCAACATATCGCGGCCCACCGTTTCCAAGCAGCGATATTTCCACTGCGCGGCCTTCCCAACTGATTTGCTGCGATAGATATTCGGACAGGTGCGTCCGATATAGGCGCAACCACTCCGGAATGGAACGGCGGTCAATCGCGGTGATCTGGTCGCCCACCTGCACACCCGCCATCGCGGCGGGGCTGTCCCGGTCGACGTGTTTGACCAGGAATACGTCGTCGTGGATCTCTCCCGCCATGCCAACGATTCGAGCCGACTTCGCTGCCGACAGGAATGCGGTGGACACCAGCACGATGGTCACACCGAGCAGCATGACGGCGAGCATCTGGTACTTTCGGATTCGCTTCATGCGCCGCGTGCCTGCGATTCACACCTTTCTATGTCCCACACTTATCACACTATACCCACGCCGGAAGATCCACACTTTTCACAGGATAGTGGTCTAACCCGCTGATTTCAATCGGTTAAATAAACTGGCACGGCGATTGAAAAGCGACATGCCAGTCGCGCTTGTGCCTGCAGACCGGGCGCAAGACAGCAGGCGACGAAGAACCGTGAGGAGGTACCTGGGACATGAACACGAGCAAGATCTTCTTTGCATTCATGTGTATTGCCGCCCTCAGTATGCCGGCGCAGGCCGGAACCGTGGTCATCAAGCTCGCGACCGTGGCCCCGGCCGGCTCGACCTGGCACGAGTATCTGCAAAAACTCGACGCCGAGTGGCGGCAGGCCTCGGCCGGCAAGATCAGACTGAAGATCTATGCCGGGACGCTGGGCGATGAAGAAGAAATCATGCGTCGCATACGCATCGGCCAGATCGATGCAGCGACAGTGACGACGGCGGGGCTCAGCACCATCGACGAGGCTACCAAAGCCCTGCACATTCCGTTGGCCTTCGCCTCGTACGAGGAGTTGGACTATGTGCAGGCCGGCATCGCCGAGAATCTGGAACAAACGCTGCGCAAAAAGGGCATGGTCGTGCTCAACTGGGGCGATGCCGGCTGGGTGCGCTTTTTTACCGGCTCGCCCGTACAACGTCCGGATGAGCTCAAGAAAGAGAAGCTCTTCGTGTGGGCCGCCGGTGGCGCGACTGAGCAGGAACAAATCTGGAAGAAGCTCGGGTTCAATCCCATTCCGCTATCGGTGGTCGATATCATTCCGGCGCTCCAAACTGGCATGATCACCGCTTATCAGGCCCCGCCGATCGCAGCACTCGCCAGCCAATGGTTCGCCTTCTCCGGGTCGATGACCGATCTGCGCTGGGCCCCGTTGACTGGCGCGACGGTCATCGCTGCGCGCACGTGGGCGAAGATCCCGCCAGAGCTACGCCCCGAGCTCGCGCGAATCGCCGAAGAAGCAGGGGCGTGGCTGCGTGAACGCGTACGCCAGCTTGAGCAAGACGCGATCGCAGCGATGACCAAGCGCGGGGTGCAGGTGATCGACGTCGCGCCCGAGGCCTACCAGGAGTGGCAGCAGTTGATCAAATCGGTGCATCCGGAGATCCGCGGCAAGATCGTTCCCGCTCCTTACTTTGATGAAGTTCTTAGGCTGCGCGATGAATACCGCGCGGCGCGCAAAGTCGCCGGTGAGGCTGGCCGCTAATGGGCAAGATGTCCGTGCGCGATCCCGCTATGGCACCGCTTGGCATCGACAGATCTGACCCATTCAACATGACAAGGTGAGCACCGTGTTAGCCCAATATCTACTTAGTTTCGCGAATATGCTCAGCGCGTTGGGCACAGATTGCCAGTCGTACGCAAGGAGCACCACGACAATGATAAGCGCCGTGGCGAACGGGTGCCACAGGCCTTCCACACGCAGGCTTCATGCTTCGCCCTTGCTTCTGCTGCTGGCACTGGTGCTGATGGCCAGTGCGAATAGCGGCTGCTCGGTCCGCAAGTTCGTCGCCAAGTCAGTGGGTAACGCATTAGCAGAAGGGGGGTCCGTCTACGCCTCCGATAACGACATCGCCTTTGTCGGCGACGCCGTGCCTTTCGGACTCAAGACCATGGAAGGGTTGCTGGCGCAGGCGCCCGAGCACCGTCCGTTGCTCGTGGCCACGGCAAGCGGCTTTGTTCAGTACGCGTACATTTACGTCGATTTTCCGTCGCTCGAGGTGGAAAACGACGACCCCGAGCAGGCCCGGGAGTTACGCCAGCGCGCAAAGCGGCTCTATCTGCGCGGTCGGAAGTATGCCGTCCGGGCGCTGCAGCTACGCATCCCCGACTGGGAGCAGAGGATGAACGAAGATCCCAACTCGGCGCTTGCGCCGCTTCGCGCGAAGGAGGTGCCGGAGCTGTACTGGGCCGCGGTGGCACTGAGTGCGGCTGTGTCGACAGATAAACAGGACATGGACCTGCTCGCCGATCTGCACCTCGTCGAGCCGATGATCCGACGCGCGTTGGAACTGGACGAGGATTTCGATGACGGCGCCATCCACCAATTTCTCATTAGCTTCGAGGCCAGCCGTCCGGCTGCGCAGGGAGGCAGCATCGAGCGAGCGCGCGCGCACTTCAAGCGCGCAATGGAACTGGCCCGTGGCCATCAGGTGAGCCCGCTCGTGTCGTTGGCCGAAAGCGTATCGGTCAGTGAGCAGAATCGCAAAGAATTCGAGACCCTGCTTCGCCAGGCGCTGAGCCTCGATGTGGAAACGGCGCCATCGTATCGCATGGCCAACCTGGTCGCGCAGAGGCGCGCACGCTTATTGTTGTCCCGAATCGATGATCTTTTTATCGGCAACTAGAGTCATGGCCTTCAGGGCATCTCTGTCGGCGTTGATGACCGGCCCAGTCGCACGCTGCGTGATGCGGCTGCGCCGCACAGGCGTCATCATTCAGTCAGCCACCAGCACGGTCGAGCACGGCGTCACCGCTCTCGCCCTACTCGCCATGGTGGCGCTTCCCATCATCGAGGTCATGGGTCGCGCCTTGATCGGCGCCACGGTTCCGGGCTCGATCGACTACGTCCGGCATATGACACTTTGGGTAACCTTTCTCGGCGCGGGCATCGCATCGACCCAGCAAAAACACCTCGCATTGGGCTTCGCGGCTTTCCTCAAAGGGCGCTCGCGTGAGGCGGCGAGCATGATCGCGGGTGTCGTCGCTGCCGCCACTGCGCTACTCCTGGCATGGGCATCGTACGAGCTGGTGCAGGCGGACCGTGCGGCGGCCACCCGCCTGGGAGCTCTCGTCCCGCAATGGGTTGCCGAGGTGATTATGCCCATCGGCTTTGCCCTCATCGGCGTGCGCTTGCTTTGTCGCACGCCCGCGGGTTGGGCCAGGTTCGGCGCGGTGGCCGGAGTTCTCCTCGCCTTCGCGCTCGCTTATTGGCCTGAAGGCATACGCTCGCCGTTACTGCTGCCGGGAATGGGTGTCATCTTAATCGCGGCCGCGGCCGGTGCACCGATCTTCGTCGTTCTTGGGGCGGCGGCATCGCTGCTGTTCTTTGTCGATGCCGTGCCGCTCGCTTCCATTCCGGCGGAAGCCTATCGCATCGGATCCAATCCGATCCTGCCCACCATTCCGCTATTCACCTTGGCGGGAACGATCCTGGCGGCGGGCAAGGCGTCCGACCGCCTGGCCCGGCTGTTCCAGGTGCTCTTCGGCTGGATCCCGGGCGGCACGGCCGTGGCCACGGTAACGGTGTGCGCGTTCTTTACCACCTTCACCGGGGGCTCGGGTGTCACCATTCTCGCCCTCGGCGGACTGATGCTGCCGATTCTGCTGCGCCAGGGTTACCGCGAGGGCTTTTCGATCGGCGCGCTCACGGCCTCGGGCAGCCTCGGCATCTTGTTGCCCCCGAGCCTGCTGGTCATTCTATACGGCGTCTCGGCGCACACCCCCATCGACCGGCTATTCCTCGCCGGTCTGGTGCCAGGTTTTCTCCTGATGGCGATGTTCAGCCTCTACGCCATCTACAACGGTTGGCGTTTAGCGGGCGGGCGCGGACGCTTCGATCGACGCGAAGTGCTGGCGGCAATCTGGCAAGCCAAGTGGGAAGTGGTGCTGCCCATAGGCGTGCTGTACGGCATCTTCTCCGGCTATGCCACTCTGGTTGAGGTAGCGGCACTCGTAGCGGCCTATGCGCTGATCCTGGAGTTCGGCATTCATCGCGAGCTGAGTCTGCGCCACGACCTGTCGCGCCTGTTGGTCGAGGCAGCGGTCATGATCGGCGGCATCATGATCATCCTCGCCTGCGCGATGG
>CAYGAS010000392.1:0-6993 GCA_964347935.1 uncultured Nitrospiraceae bacterium
TGATCTCGCCGTCGACGGGGATCTTTTCTCCAGGACGTACCCGCAGGGTCTCGTCCAGCCCGACTTCCTCGATGGGCACGTCGCGCTCCTCACCGTCGCGGATGACCCGGGCGGTCTTCGGTTGCAGCCCGATCAGACGCTTGATGGCCTCCGAGGTCTTGCCGCGGGCGCGCATCTCGAGCGCCGCGCCAAGATTGATCAAGCAGATGATGATGGCAGCGGCTTCGAAGTACGCATGGCGCGCCAGGGTCGGGATGATCGCAGGAAATACGACGACTAACATCGAGTACACCCATGCGGTCCCGGTACCCAGCGCGATGAGCGTGTCCATGTTGGCGTTGTGATTGCGAAAGGCCTTCCACGCACCGGTGAAGAAGTGCTTGCCCGCGTACACGAGCACGAACAGCGTCGCGGCACCCGCCAAAAACCAGAACAAACGCCCAGAGACGGTGGCTAGCTCGGGCAACCAACCGAGCAAGTCGCCGACGAACAGCGGTGCACCGACTGCGGCTGCGACCGCGGTCTGACGAAGCAGCTGACGGTAGTGGGCAAACTCGGCGGCCTCTTTCTCGGCCTCGTCCTCGACCCCGCGCATCTCGCTCGCGCCGTAGCCGGCGTCGACCACTGCCTGCACCAGCGCTTGCGGGTCGACATCCCCGGTGACGGTGGCCGTATGCTCGGCGAAATTGACGTTCGCCTCGTTGACGCCCGGCACACCCCTGAGGGCGTTCTCCACCGTCGTCACGCAACCGGCACAGCTCATGCCGGAAATCGACAGGCGGCACGCCGCCCCTTTCTCGGCAGACTCGGTGTCGTTGACCGCTTTCGCCTGCTCCAACATGCCGTTCTCAGCTACTGCGCAGCTCGGCTGGGTAACCTGTGTCGGTGAGCGCCTGCGCGATGGCCTGCGGATCGGCATCTCCCTTCACCACGGCGGTTCCGGCCTTGAGATCGAAGTCGGCACCCACCACGCCGGGGACCTTGCTCAGGGCCTCCCGGGCGCGGGCGACGCAACCGTCACATTTCATGCCCTTGACATTCAAACGTGTCTCACTGGCGCTCATGGGGATTCCTCGGGGGACATGACCTGATTCTAAGTTTAAGACCTGACAGCAACACACAAGTCAACCCTGACAGTAAATTGCGGGTCAACAAGGCCTTTTACAAGGCGTCCTCCGTTTAACAGTACCAGATCTTCGGGTGAGAGGGTGCTGACACCCCCAGATCCGCCTGCATGTGAACAAACCGCAGGCGCACGGGTCCTATAGGCATCGCTATCCCCACGTCTCGGGCTACAATAGCTGGACGACCATGACTAACGATGCTTCGGAAAGCCTGTTGCAGCAGCCGGCGCGACGTCGACGCGCCGTATTTCTGGTACCTATCGTCGTATTTCTCGGCATCGCCGTGTTTCTCGGGATCGGCCTGTCGCTAAATCCCCGAGAAATTCCCTCGCCCCTGATCGGCAAGGCCGTACCCGATTTCAGACTTGCGCCAGTCAAGGGGCGCACTCTGGGCCTCGCTACTGAAGACTTGCAAGGTGAGGTCTCGCTGGTTAACGTTTTTGCGTCGTGGTGCGTCGCCTGCCGCGAGGAGCACCCGTTGCTTATGCGACTCAGCCGACAAGGCATCGTCCCGATCCACGGGCTGAACTACAAAGATGCTCCGAAAGACGCTGCCGATTGGCTGGACAGGCTGGGCGATCCTTACACACGTACAGGCGCGGATATCGACGGGCGCGTCGGGATCGATTGGGGGGTGTATGGCGTGCCCGAGACCTTCGTGATCGATCGCAACGGCCACATCGTTTATAAACATATCGGTCCGATATCAGCGCGTGACTGGGAAGAAAAGATGGGCCCGCTCGTCGAGCGACTGCGCAAGTGATGGGCTGGCCGGAGCGATTGATTCGATGCCATTGTCACGAAAACTACTGATTGCAGCGGGCGTATTTGCTGCATCCATGACCGCCGCTGCCTTGATCTATCAGTCCAGGCTGCCGGCCGAGCCGGAGCCGATAAAGCTTTCCAAACTCCAGACATCGCCCGCGTTGAAGCCGGTGTTCGGATTCAAGTTGCACGACAAAGCGCGCGACTTGCAGGACTTTCAGTTCGTCGACGGAGATTGGAAGGCCGTGAGCCTAGCCGACTTCCACGGCAAGGTCGTGTTGCTGAACATCTGGGCTACTTGGTGTTCCCCCTGCCGGGCGGAGATGCCGACGCTCGACCGGTTGCAGGCCGAGCTGGGTGGCGCGGACTTCGAAGTGGTAGCGCTGTCGATCGACGACGGTGGCGTGCCGGTCGTCAAGGCCTTTTACGAGGAGCTCGGACTGAAGTCGCTGCGCATATACGTGGACCCTACGGTGACGGCGCCTGTGCGTCTCAAGGTGCTTGGCGTGCCGACCACGTTGCTCATTGCTCGTGACGGAAAGGAACTGGGCCGCTACGCCGGGCCAGCCGAGGGGGACAGCCCGACCTTCGTCAGCATGGTTCGTCAACAATTGGCCACGAGCGCGAAACCCGCTTCGTGAGCGCTTCACGCCGCCTCATCCGCTAACCATGTTTGAGATCGCCGGGGTCAGCATACTGACGGCGTTCGTGGCGGGGGTGATCTCCTTCCTCTCGCCCTGCGTGCTGCCGCTGGTGCCGGGCTACGTTTCTTATGTGGCCGGCCAGACGCTCGACAGCGTGCGTGCGCCCGAAAGTGTCCGCGGCAAGCTTGCGGCCTTGAACCTAAGCATGTTCTTCGTATTCGGGTTCTCGACGGTGTTCGTGAGCCTGGGTGCCAGCGCGACCGCACTCGGCGAATTGTTGCTGACCTACAAGTATGAAGCAAACATCGTCGGCGGCATCATCGTTATCCTCTTTGGGCTATTCATGACAGGTATTTTCAACCCTGCCTGGTTTCAGCGTGATGTGCGCTTTCATACCGATATCAAGGGCGGGCGTCCGCTTGGCGCCTACGTCCTTGGTCTGGCGTTCGCCTTCGGCTGGACGCCTTGTGTAGGCCCCGTGCTCGGCGCCATCCTCACCATGAGCGCAACTTCTGCGACCACTGCAAGCGGAGTAGCGCTGCTCAGCGTGTACTCACTGGGTCTGGGTCTGCCGTTCTTGCTAGCGGCGATTTTTACCGACACCTTCATGAGCCGGATGAAGGCAATGCGCAAGATCGGCCGCCCGCTGCAGATCGCTGCCGGCGTGATCTTGATCATTATGGGAGTGGCAATGGTGACCGGTCAGCTGTCGGTGTTCGCGTACTGGCTGCTCAAGACCTTCCCCGGTCTGGCCACGATCGGCTAACCCCACCACGTAGCAAGCTATCGCCTATTTGGGCACTGTCGCGTCATCGTTAAGCGCCCAATCGTAGCCGTCACCGGCGATCCGCTTTGTGCCGTTCAGTCGCGCGGCCAACGGCGGTTCCGCATACCGCCGTAAGTGCCCGATAACGCCTTCGTCGCTGTTGCCGAAGTCCTCTTGAAACCATTCATAGATACTCGAGACGATCAGTCGACCGTTCCTAAAGGCGACCCCGCGCGGATTGTTCACGTACGCCCGTGCACCGCGGTCAAGCAGCGTGTCGGCATTGGCCGCCGTATAAGCCTCGGTCTGCAGATTCGGGCAACCGATGGCGGCACAGTTGACGGCGTAGTGCAAACGCGGATCGCGCCAAATCGGTCGCAGGATGCGGTGTTCAATGTCGTCTAGGCTGAGTTGTTCGCCTTCTACTGTGATCAGCTTCTTCCGCCACGGGCCAACTGAGAAAAGATTGGGCTTGATCTGGCGAATGCTCTTTACCGGATAGTGGTCTAGTATGACCTGGACGGTAAGGGCATTGTACAAATTGATCCAGTAAGCGCGTTGCTCATCTCGACTATAAGCGCTGATAGCTAGCGCTGTGAGATCGTCGATATAGCGGTCCAGCCGCTTTCGGTCGGCATCGCTTACGTGCGCATACGCCACTCGGTTGACGCCATCGGGAAAGACCGAAACGTACGTCTTCAGAAAACCGTCCCACGAACTGTGGTCAATCGTCGCAGTAGCGCCGGGGTCGTGGGCCGTCCAGCGTTCCCAGAGATCGGCCCTGGGTGCCGCCACGGTCGGGAACGCGGCAACCGCCAGCGACACGCTCGTGAGGGCGCACACCCACCAACTCGCTTTCGTTGGATGCCGACGCCTGAACACTTGGGGGCCTCTCAAGTGGGTGCTGAATAATTCCTTAGAAACGACACCGGGCGCGGGGTTCCCTGGACACATGCCACCGCCAGGGCCGATGGGCCTAGTCGGAAAGCAAGCGCTTACGCTCTTCGAATTCGTCCTTGTCGATCTCGCCGCGGGCGAAACGTTCCCGCAGAATATCAAGCGCGGTTTTGGTTGAAGGGGGTGGTGCCGACTGCCCGCTTTGGCCGGTCCCAAGCCAGCGCACGCCAAGCACGATAAGTAAAATCAGCCCGCCCCAGAACAAAAGCATCATGACCCAGCCGAAAATCGCGTGGCCCCAGCCCCAACCGCCACCCCACATCATGGGCGAATAATCTGGGTAATGCTGGCCCTTGGCCCCGACCATCATAAGCGCAAACACCACACCGACAACGAGCTGAATGAGCTGTTTGTTCATGTCTCTATCCCCATAAATTCATGGCTAATCTGCCGCGAATACCCAAACGCATGCCGGCACATATTTGTGCGCCAGCGTACAACAGGTTTATTGTCAGCGGCGCAAAGGCCGCTGGCAAGTGCGATAATGTCGCGCTAGTTATTTGACATCTGTCAAGGCTTTGGCACCACAATAAACGATAATGCTCACATGTGAACACGTGAGAGGGTGACAGCGATGTATGGGTTTTTTGCCAAGGTGGACGGTTCATTCGATGAGGCCGTGGCCCGAGTCACGGAAGCACTCAAAACCGAGGGGTTCGGGGTGCTCACGGAGATTGACGTCAAGGCCACGCTGAAGGCGAAGCTCGGTATTGAGAAGCGGCCCTACAAGATTCTCGGCGCGTGCAATCCGCCCCTTGCGCATCAGGCCCTTGAAGCGGACCCCGACATCGGTCTGCTGCTGCCTTGCAACGTCATTGTGCGGGAGGAAGACGATGGCACTGTTAGCGTGGGATTTATGGATCCGCGCGCGGTGCTGGCGCTGGTGGAGCAAGAGGGGATAGAAGCACTGGCCGAGGAGGTACGCGCGCGACTGGAGCGCGTACGCGACGCCTTGAGCCGCTAGACCGTCGAAAGCATGACGTGACATCGACGCGTGCATTCGCTGCCGCTTTGTTGCTGCTCACGGGGACGCTTGCCGGTTGCGACATCGGCATGGAGTCGATGATAAGCGACTAGCGTGCTCGCATTGGCTTCAAAAGCAACGCAGAGCAGATCTATTTTGCTCACATCAGTGCGTCGGGCGGCACCATTACTTTCACCGGCTGACGCATGCACGTGCAAATGCACGGCGGCAGCTGCGCGAGCTGCCATGGCATCGACCGGCAGGGGGCAGCGCGAATGATGCCGCGATTCTGCGTGGTGGCGCCGGCGATTACGCCCGACGCGCTTTTCGGGGACGACCGCGCCAAGGCCGACGCACACGGATACCGCGCTGGCTATAGCGAAGCACGCCTGCGCCGAGCCATCACCGATGGCGTCGACCCATCAAGAAAACCTCTCGATTGGGCCATGCCGCGCTGGTCCATGAGTGACCACGGCCCCTCGAGCTGGTCGAATATCTGCAAGAGTTCAAGACTACACCGCATCCACAGTAGACTGGGCAGGGTTGCCCTCGTGAACATCACGGTCACCGTAGGGTGACAGGTCGCGTAGTCGCATCGGTCTGCGACGACGCCAGAGTTGATATTCCCACCCAGGTTTGCACAGCGGGGCGCTGGGCGACGTGAAAAATGACCTACCCGTTGCGCGTTTATTGCACCCGCCGGGCACCCATGGACTACTTGGAGGGGGATAGGCGGGATCCAGCCAGTTGCGTGCTCCAACGCACAACACCCAGGGAACTTTGCATAGCTCATCCCAGTCATAACAAGCGCGCTTTACTCGCTTCGTGCACCTCCTTGGCGATCTCGGTACTGGGGTGTATCGTAACGCGTCCAGTTCCATACACAGGGGGGTTCAATCCATGTATCGAAGACAGGCGATTGCCGCCCTAGTCGGTGCTTTACTCGCCGCCGGGTCAACGGCAGTGTGGGCGTGCAAGGCTGCTGGCCCGGACACGCATGTCGGGGTGCTTCAGTCAGTCGATGCTCAGGCAAAATCCTTCACAATCATAGACGCCGAAACCCGCGGCCCGATCACCTTCTCGGCCGACGAGGCTATACTTAATAGTTTGAAGGACGTCAAAGGCATGATTGCCGTTTTGCACCAGAAGACAGGCGGCGTGCTGCGCGCGCTGGAGATCATTCGCTATTGATGGCGGCATATCCGCGCAGCTGACCTACGTCGCTACACAATAGCTGCGCTGGCTGCTCTGCCCCAGGTACGCCCACACTACTGAATCCAAACATTCGAGGTAGGTACTAGGCATGTCACGAAAGTTTCTAGTTTTATTCATTTTCGCTTCCCTGACTTCCGGTTGGCAGAGCAGTCAGGCCGATCACGAAGCGGATCCGCAAACGATGCGCGCGCTGGAGGCTGTGTTTGCGGAGAGGAAGCCCGACCGCATAGAGCATTCGCCGATCCCCGGTCTTTACGAGCTCACCTACGGGCCCGACGTGGTTTACGTCACCAAGGATGGGCGCTACTTGTTCCAGGGTAATGTTTACGACGTCGTACAGCGCGAGAACATAACCGAACCCAAGCGTAAGGAAGCGCGTATTGCCGCCATCGGCGCGCTGGGCGAGAAGAGCATGATCGTGTTTGGACCGAAGCAAGCCAAATATGAGGTCACCGTCTTTACCGATGTGGACTGCGGCTACTGCCGCAAGTTACACCGAGAGATGAACGAGCTGAACCGTCTGGGCGTGAAAATCCGCTATCTGGCCTTTCCGCGCGC
>CAYGAS010000393.1:0-8130 GCA_964347935.1 uncultured Nitrospiraceae bacterium
GCGACAGCACCGTGCTGCAAGGACCATGTCACAAGAGCTCTGGTTTTTGACCTCGGTAGTCGTACTGACGGCCCTGTTGTTCTTTCCTGTCAGTAAGCTTATCTGGGTGTTGAGCGTGCGGCGGCTGCAGCGCCGCAGCGGGCGTGAGCTGTCCGAAGTCGAGCTCGAGGGGCAGCTCAGGCGTGCACGCGTCATCGCCGCATTGGTGAGCGTGATCTTCTCGTTTCTGTTCAATGCCAACTTGCTCGGCCTGCCTGGCCATGGATGATCGGCTATACAATTTTTTGAAGTATACGGCGATCGTCATGACGCTCGCGTGGATCGGCTGGTCGCTCTACGACGGGTTTTTCAAGGACCGCAGCCCCGGGGAGATGGCCTATCATGCGGCCGACAGGTTCTTCGAGGACGGAGACTACGCACGTGCGCTCGAGGACTACGACACGGCGCTACGCGAGGATCCGAGCAACGTGCACGCGCTGAGGGGACGGGCGCGCTCGCTCATGCAGCTCGGACGTGAGCGGGAAGCGCTGGCCGACTTCGACGAGGCGATCGCGCGCGAGCCCAGTTTCGCCGCGGCCTACGCCAACCGAGGCATATTGCACGATCGTATGGGTCAATATGAGAAGGCTGTCGCCGACTACGAACAGGCGCTGCGGCTCGACAGCAGCCTTGCCGATGGCCCGCACTGGCTGACGCGTTTTTTGCGCTTGCAACCGGAGAAACCGCCAACGATCGAAGATCGCGCGCGCTACTTGAGGGACCAGCTCGCCAAGCCGGAATCTGAGCGAGTGTTGCGCGTGCCCGGAGAGGACGCCAAACAGCGACCCTACAAGCTGTAGTGAATCGCGCGCCGCCAGGGCAGGCGAGCTAGAGCAGCTTCAGTACATCCACCAGCAGGACGCGCAGGAAAAAGACCAGCGCGATGCAGCCGAACAGCAGGTGACCGGTGTCCGATTCGCCGTCCTCGTTACGGTAGGTGAGCCCGTGGTAGGCGATCGCGGCGGTGACAATCAAGAATATATAGTCTTTCATTACATCCGTGCGGCTAGATCAAGGCTTAGCGCCCAGCAGATTATATCCCCATGCGGACGTGAGCTGACAGCGACGGCTAGTAACAGGGCGGAAACATGCAGCGGCCGAGCGCAGTCTGTGTAAGATGCGCAACCACAAACAAGACCGTCCCGGCCGTGACCAGGATAATGCCGTAGCGAATGCCCTTGGCGATCGAGCGTGCATCCGCCGGCTCGGGCTGGATGCCGAAGGTTTCGGGTTGCAGTCGGCCTTCGTCCTTGAGACGCAACGCCATGCGGGTGAACTGGCGCACCCAGTGCGGCACCACATCGTCAAACATGTATTTCACGAAGAAGGGCTCGAGCTGGTCGTCGGTGGACGCATGGCCGTGCCACCAGCTATAGGCGAGATGAAACACCTCAAATTCCTTGATATCCAGCTGGGCGGCGACATCCAAGACCTCTTCGATATCGACCGGAATGTCTTCATCGAAGTACTTCTTGTGCTCGTAATGCTTGAGGTTTTCGAGGGAGAATCTTTTCACCGGGACGATTCCCTGCTGCTCGTGCCGCGCGATGACGGCGGTCTTTGTAGAAGTATAGGCGTTGTCATGCGTGTCGTCGCGCGGGTACGTGAGGGCACAGCGCGCCCTCTGTGCACGCTAGAACAAATTAGATATGAAACCATGCCGCAGGTTCGATCGCGCCGGATGTCGAGTGACCAAGCACGTTGTTACGCCGGCGCCGGGAGTATGTTACGATGAGTAACGTCGGAGACGGGAGCCGCGCCCGCCCCGTTATATAACTGATTGAGCGAATTGTGATTTTACTCTCGACTGCGGGCGCGGATATTGCAAAGAGTCCGAGTCAGGGCGGGGCGACCGCGGGGATCGCGGGTAGCGATTCCTGGGCACCCATGGGACAACGCATGCATGGCAATGACTGAAGCATTGGGCAGCAGACTGGGTGCGATCGCGGACAGCACTCCATGCCGATGGCTGGTGTGGATCGGTTTTGCCATTGTCTTCTATAAGTCTGGCGAGACCTTCACCGTGTGGTTGCTAGAGCCTGGGCAGATCGCGGACCGCGTCCAGTGGATGTGGATTGCGCTGTTTCCGTTGTTGCTGCCGCTGTTCTTTGTTGTTAACCGGCGATTTGGCTGTGCTAGCGGGGCATGCGCCGTGCGCGACGCACGCAGCGCCGGCGCCGGATTTCCAGGACACTAGCAGGCCGCCAAGTCCAGAGGCGGGCGCCTGAACGAAAATAGATACAGCCCCGCCGTTACAGACAGAACCACGGGTAAGCTATAGGAGGATACTCATGTCTAACGAGAAGGTTTACGACGTTCCGAAAGACTTCGCTGCCAAGGCGTACATCAATGACGACAAATACAAGCAAACGTATGCACGCTCAGTGTCGGATCCGGATGCCTTCTGGGCGGAGCAGGCCGAGAAATACGTAAGCTGGTACAAGAAATGGGACCGCGTGCAAGATTGGCATTTCAGCCCGGATAAGGTCCATATCCGCTGGTTCGATGGCGGCAAGTTGAATGCTTGCTACAACTGTGTCGATCGTCACCTGGAGAAGCGCGGCGACCAAGTGGCCATTATCTGGGAGGGCGATGATCCCGCGGTGGATAAAAAAATCACTTATCGCGAGCTGTATGAGAACGTCTGTAAATTTGCCAATGCATTGAAATCCCGGGGCGTCAAGCGTGGGGACCGGGTGTGCATCTATATGCCGATGATCCCTGAGGTTCCGGTGGCCATGCTCGCATGTGCGCGCATTGGTGCCATTCATTCAGTCGTGTTCGGCGGTTTCTCCGCCGAATCGCTCAAGGACCGGATTCTAGATTCCGACTGTCAGACGCTCATCACGGCCGATGAAGGCCCGCGCGGCGGCAAGCCTGTGCCCTTGAAGAAGAATTCTGATGAGGCATTGAAATCCTGCCCTAATGTGCACACGGTCGTGGTCGTACAGCGCACAAAAGGCAAGATCGACTGGAAAGAGGGCCGCGACGTGTGGTACCACGACCTTATCGCGGATGCCTCGTCCGAGTGCCCGGCGGAGGAGATGGAGGCAGAGGATCCGCTGTTTATCCTCTACACCTCGGGGTCCACGGGCAAGCCCAAGGGGGTTGTGCACACAACCGGTGGCTATATCCTCTACACCTCGATGACCCACAAGCTGATCTTCGATTATCACGACGGCGACATTTACTGGTGCACCGCCGACGTCGGCTGGGTCACGGGACATTCCTATATTGTCTACGGCCCGCTCGCCAATGGGGCAACTACAGTGATGTTCGAAGGGATTCCCACTTACCCATCGGCATCGCGTTTCTGGGACGTCGTCGACAAGCACAAGGTGCAGATCTTTTACACGGCACCCACCGCGATCCGGGCGCTCATGGGGCAGGGTGACGACCCCGTCAAAAAGAGCAGCCGCGCATCGTTGCAGCTGCTGGGAACAGTGGGTGAACCGATCAACCCTGAGGCCTGGGAGTGGTATTACCGCGTAATCGGGGATGCTAAACGGCCGATCGTCGATACCTGGTGGCAGACCGAAACTGGTGGGATCCTGATCACGCCCTTGCCCGGCGCCACGAGACTGAAGCCTGGCTCGGCGACGCGGCCGTTCTTCGGGATCGAACCGGCGATCCTGGATGCCGATAACAAGGAGCTCGAAGGTGCCGCGTCCGGAAACCTGGTCATCAAGCGGCCGTGGCCTGGCATGATGCGCACGGTGTGGGGCGACCATCAGCGTTTTATCGATACCTATTTCAAGATGGCGCCGGGCCACTACTTCACGGGCGACGGCGCCCGCCGGGACGAGGATGGCTACTATTGGATCACCGGGCGAGTGGACGACGTCATCAACGTGTCCGGCCATCGCTTGGGGACGGCCGAAGTCGAGAGCGCGCTGGTGTTGCACGAGGCCGTGGCCGAGGCGGCCGTCGTCGGCTTTCCACACAAAATCAAGGGCCAGGGTATCTATGCTTACGTCACTTTGATGACTGGCGTGGAGCCAACGGAGGAACTGCGCAAAGATCTCATGCAGCAGGTGCGCAAGGAAATCGGCCCGATCGCCTCACCCGACGCTATCCAGTTTGCCCCAGGATTACCGAAAACGCGCTCAGGCAAGATTATGCGCCGCATTCTGCGCAAGATCGCCGAGGGCGAGCTGCAGAATCTGGGCGATACGACAACACTGGCTGATCCTGCGGTGATATCGAACCTGGTCGATAACCGCGTGTCTGTCTGAAGGTACCTGGCGTGATAGATAGGCCGGCCGCCCAGCGCGGCCGGCTTTTTATCGGCGTGCCGCTTGCGGCAAACGACCTGCGCGCCGCGTGAATGCACGCCCATGACATCGGCTAGCGATCAAAAAAAAGCAGCGTGAGCGACGACCTGCAGATTTCGGTGGAATGCTATGCCGGGCATCGTGGGGAAGAGACGCCGCGGCGCTTCTATCTCGGCAAGCGCGAGGTCAACGTGCTCGAAGTGGTCGATCGTTGGCTCGCACCCGATCATCGCTACTTCAAGGTCCGTGGCGATGATGGTAGTGTCTACATTTTGCGGCATGACGTCGCTGCCGAGCGCTGGGAGCTGACATTGTTTGAGCGCTAGGAGAAAGGCGGCGAAGGAGAAAGTCACGTGCAGCGCAAGACCAGGATCAAGCAGGCCGACAGTCGGGTCCCGTCACAACAGCAATCGTCGACGTACAACCTGACAGATCGCTATCGTTACGTCCGCGAGCAGTCGACCCGGCTTTGCCAGCCACTGCTGACCGAGGACTATGTCATCCAATCCATGCCGGACGTGAGTCCGGCCAAATGGCATCTCGCGCACACGAGCTGGTTTTTCGAGACCTTCGTGCTGGTGCCGCACAGCCGGAATTACGCGAGCTTTCATCCTCAATATAACTATCTGTTCAATTCTTACTATGTCCAGGTCGGCGCCCGTCACTGCCGGCCCAGACGGGGACTGCTTTCACGACCCACGGTCGAGGACGTCTATCGTTACCGCTCTCATGTAGATGAGCACATGCTGAATTTCCTCGGCACGATCGAGAAGGGATCGGAGCTGTACAGCCTGATCGAGCTCGGCCTGCACCACGAGCAGCAGCACCAGGAGCTGATCGTGACTGATATCAAGCACGTGTTGTCCTGCAACCCGCTGCGGCCGGTCTATCAGGAACGCAAGCCGGATCAGGACACGGCGGTACCGCCGCTCGATTGGGCGCCGTTCGACGGCGGTTTGCGAGACCTCGGTCACGACGGCGCGGGTTTTGCCTTTGACAACGAGGGCCCACGCCATCAGGTGTTCCTGCAACCATTTCGCCTCGGCTCGCGGCTGGTGACCAATCGTGAATACTTCGAGTTCGTGGATGCTGGCGGTTACAGGCGTCCGGAACTCTGGCTTTCCGACGGCTGGGACCAGGTGGCGCGCCACGATTGGCAAGCCCCGCTTTACTGGGAACGGCATGCCAACCGGTGGTTTACATACACGCTGGCTGGCATGCGCGAAGTGGACGAGGCGGAGCCGGTCTGTCACATCAGTTATTTCGAGGCCGAGGCCTATGCTCGCTGGGCGGGCGCGCGCTTGCCGACTGAGCACGAGCTGGAAGTGGCCGCCCGCACGGCCAAAGTGCAGGGCAATTTCGTCGAAAGCGGCCGGTTGCATCCGGCTGCGAGTCGCCCACCCACCGATGGCTCTTCGCTGCGTCAGATCTACGGCGACGTTTGGGAATGGACCCGCAGTCCCTATGCCCCCTATCCCGGTTTCCGGCCGGCGGCCGGCGCGGTCGGCGAGTACAACGGCAAGTTTATGTGTAACCAGTTCGTGCTTCGGGGCGGGTCGTGCGCCACCCCGCAAACGCATATGCGGCCGACCTACCGCAATTTTTTCTATCCCGACGCCCGTTGGCAGTTCAGCGGCATTCGGCTGGCCCAGGACGCCTGAGCCGAGTTTCGGCGCGCGCTGTCATCTAGCGACGGGGTCATCTACCAGCTGTGGCAAGTACTCGCCGGCCGGACCCGCGAGATGCAAGTCGGCGTGTGGCGACAGTGCCGTGGGTTGGGGATTCACTTCGATCACGCGCGCACCGTGTTCCTGCGCAACAAAGGGCAGCATGGCGGCAGGTTGTACCAGAGCCGACGTGCCGATCACGAGAAAGACCTGCGCCTTCGAGGCTGCCTCGAAGGCCGCCCGGAGTACCCCGTCATCCAGCGGCTCACCGAACCAGACGACGGCCGGCCGCAGTAATGCCCCGCACTCACAGCGCGGCGGCAACGCTGCCAAAGGGACCTCACTATTGTGCGTCTGTTTCTCGCAGCCAGTGCAGCGCAGCCACCACAGGTCGCCATGGAGCTTGAGCATGTGCCGTGACCCGGCGCGATCATGCAGGCCGTCTACGTTCTGGGTAATCAGCGTGAACGCGGCTACGGTGTGTTCGAGTTTCGCGAGCGCATAGTGCGCGGGGTTGGGCGCCGCCTCGGCAACCCGTGCGCGCCGCCAGTCATACCATTCCCAAACGAGCCGCGGATCGCGCGCAAAGGCCTCTGGCGTTGCCAGGTCTTCGGGACGGTATTGCCGCCAGAGGCCGCCAGGACCCCGGAACACCGGTACACCGCTTTCCGCCGAGATTCCGGCGCCGGTGAGTGCGGCGACGTGCGTGGCGCTCGCCAGCCACTGACGTGCGGTGTCGATGTCAGCCATATCCACATTCCAGGCGCATCATGCCTTGCAAGGATCCCGCAACCGTCGGGCTATGCAGGGCGCTGGCCGGCGTCGCTATAATTGCACAGCTATGCGACGTGTGCTTATTGCGACTGTGGCGATCATGGCGTTTGCGCTTGGGCTGGGTGGTGGCTATCTCTGGCACCACCAGGCCAAACCCGCGCCGCAGTTGCAACGGGCGACCGTCTTGCCGGACGGTCCGCGACAGCTCCCGCCGTTCCAGCTGCAAGACCAGGATGGTCGCCCATTCTCGCACGCCCAGCTCAAGGGGCACTGGACCTTGCTGTTTTTTGGTTATACGCACTGCCCCGATATATGTCCCCTCACTTTGGCCGAGGCCAAGGGGTTCTCTGATCGCACGGCCAGTACGCCCTATGGCGGAGACACACGCGTGGTCTTTGTATCGGTCGATCCAAAACGGGACACGCCGGACAGGCTCAAGCGTTATGTCAAATATTTTCATCCCGCATTCGTCGGTGTTACCGGCGCTCGCGAGCAGCTGGACTTACTGACACGCGCGGTTGGAATCTTCTACGCTTATCGCGGTGAAGGGGACGATTACTCGGTTGATCATTCGTCCGCGATCGTACTGCTCGATGCTAACGGCGATCTGCGGGCACTGTTCTCGGCGCCGCACACGGCAGACGTGCTTGCCGGCGACTATCTGGCCATACGCGAGGCCGCGTTGTAAAGCCCCACAAAGGATCGCGCGTTGGGCGGCACATCTCGGCACGGCGGCCGCTTAGTCGGGTTTTTCGACGCGTCCGCGCTTTGCATGGATGCTATCCGCGCGTGACTGAGCGTTTCTGGCCGCTGCCGGCCGGTCTGTCTTCCGCAGTAGATCGGCGTAGTTCTCCAACGCCATGGCCACATCAGGGTGGTCCTTGCCGAGCGCATACTCCCAGATGTCAAGCGTACGGCGGTACAGGGATTCTGCGTCATCGTATTGCCGCTGTACCATATAAAGGCCCGCCAGATTATTTAAAGCGATCGCCACTTGCGGATGGTCGGCTCCCAGCGCCTCTTCCCATATCGCCAGCGCGCGCTTGTAGAACGCTTCCGCGCGATCATATTGACCCATGGCGGCATAGGTCAGCCCGAGGTTATTGAGATCAGTGCCGACATCCGGATGCTCGGCACCGCGCAGCGTGATGAGGATGGTCAGCGCCTGTTCGAGCACAGGCACAGCCTTTTCATAATTGCCCTGAATTCGATAGAGATTGCCCAGATTGTTCAGGCTCGTGGCCACATCCAAATGTCCCAAGCCGTATGATCGTTTCACGATCAGCAGCGCGCGCTCGTAAAGCAGCTGCGCCTTGTCGTAGCGGCCCTGCGCGCTGTAGGTGCCGGCAAGGTTATTCAGCGCCGTTGCCACCTGG
>CAYGAS010000394.1:0-5180 GCA_964347935.1 uncultured Nitrospiraceae bacterium
AACTGATGCTAATTCGCGGCTCATCCGACAGGTTTGGGTGTACGTAATGCATCACAAAGGCCGGCCACAGCAGAACCATACCGGGCTTGGGTGAGACGGTGAACTCAGGCTCGATTTGAGGGTCGCCCTTGATTGCAGTCATATTCACGGCGCCGCGAGGGTCGTAGAAAGTGATGCAGCCCGGTCGCACATCGGCACGGTTTTGAAGCTGGGCCCGCGAATCCGGCACGCGCACGTAATAAGTCCCGCTCAAGTACGCGTAAGGATGGTTATGCGGGTCGTGATAGTCACCGAGCCGGTTGACGTTGGCCCAACCCTGTAGCACCCAGTCGATGGGGTAATCCATCCCGGCGCGGCGGCAGTAATCGACGGCTGACTTGTGAATGCATTGGCGTAACCAATCAGTGGCTGGATTCCTGAGGGCGAACAGGCTCTGTTCGAGATAGTCGGTGGTCAGATCGCGATCGGCCGCTTCACGCTCCAGAATGACTCTTTCGAACTCCAGATTCGCGCGCTCGTGCCCCGGCAATGTGCGCTGCATAAACAGCAGCGGCCAAAGCAAATGAAAACCGTCTTGCTCAGAAATGTGCATAGTCGTTAATCTATCGCGCGCGCTCGATCCCCACCATCCCCCGCATGCGGCACAGGAATCGACCCACGGCCGGCCCGGCCAGAACCGTCTCTGTGCGCGCAAGAATACGCGGTTTTTGTGGTCGCACTCTGGTACCATGCGTAAGCGTTTGCCATGCCACCTTGTCTACTAAACGACTGAGGAATCCCTAATGTCTGGCTACAAGCACATCCTGGTCCCGACCGACTTTTCCAAGCCCAGCGAGCTGGCTGCGGCCCGCGCCGCCGCGCTGGCAAAGGCCTGCGGTGCACAGCTCAGCGTGTTGCACGTGGTCGACTATGTGCCGCCGGGCTACGTTCGCAGTGTGGTCCCAGACGCGGAAGCGGGTGACTTGGTCAAACGCGCCCGCACGGTGCTTGCTGACTGGGTAAAACGGCTGGGGTTGGCCCCGGCAAACCAATGGGTCGAAGTGGGGCCAGCGAAGCGCGAGATCCTGAAGGTAGCGCAGGAAAAGGGCATCGACCTCATCGTGCTCGGCAGTCATGGCGAACGCGGTCTGGGACGACTGCTGGGTTCGACGACCAATGCCGTAATCCACGATGCATCGTGTGATGCGCTGTCCGTTCGCATCGAGTCCTGAAGTGTGGCGTAAAGGCAGGATCGTGGGTGCGCCGTGCTCTAGAACCGCCCGGCGAAGGTGAGCGCGGCGATAGGGGCGGTATCGTGATCGTCCACCGCCAATAGATCGCCCTTACTGTTTTCGACCGCCAGTTGGCCGCCGACGATGGCCCCAGCGTAGAAATCCAGCTTGAAGCGCGAGCCAAATTTGTACGTGATGCGTGCGAATAACGGCAGACCGCTTTGTTCGCCGATGCCATCGGGTGCCGGCCCTTTGTCGTCGAGGCGAAAGCGAAAGCCCCGAGCCGCCCCGCCGCCGGCAAACTCCCATTTTTCGTCGCGCTCATAGACAAGCTCCAAACCGGCCGGCCCAGTCGGGCCTGCACGAAACGGGTTTGTCAGCCTGAGCCGATCTGTAATCTTCCAATTGATAAACAAAAACGGAAACACGACAGTCTCTTCCAACTGGCTGAAGGCACCGAATGCCGGGCCGATGGTCAGTCGCGGGCTGACGACGCGTACCGCCGCAAAAGTCAATCCATAGATGATTGCGTCGTCGAGATCGGCTCCCGATTCCGCGGACCAGGCGACCGTCGGCGAGACGATGTAGTTCCATCGATTCGCTCCCGCCACGAAGAAGCGCGGCGTCAAACCGAAGCGTTGAACATGGGCCCAAGGGTCCACGCCGCCCAGTCCGCTTGTCCCCGAGAAACGGTAGTCCGCGAATTCGTAGTTGACGCTCAGGGTCAACAGCGTTTTCCTGTTGATGGGCGTGGCGGCGCTGAAATCCAGAAAGATTCGGGCAACGCTGTACTCACCGCCATCGTCGAGGCTAGATTCAAACTGATAGACCGGCGTCGCCACCAGGGCGTACTTGACCGGCGGTCGCCTTTGTTCGTCGTTTTTGTCCTGGGCGACAGCAGCCGGGGCACAAGCGCTGATCAAGACAAGGAGCGCCAGTCGAGTTGAGGTTCGTATGGCAGAGCCGTCGGTCCAGCTTATCGACATTTTCTCCGGGCCCATCGCGCGCGCCTTGGCCTTGTTACAGTATTGTATACAATGTTTTTTATATCTTCTGATTAGCACAGCATCTTGCACTCATCAACGTGGGTGCGCTCTAATGATCGCCATTGGCGCTCGGTCTAAATGCAGATCAAAGGCCACCGCAGCCGATCGAAGATCCTGCGCCAAAGTACGTCTAAGGCATGCCTGGCAACGCAAACATGATCGTCTCCGGCGCCGCTTGTGTTGCGGCCCTGCTGCTGATGCATGTGACGACGACCTCCTCGGCGCAACCCCTGCAATTGCATAAAGCCGCGGCAAATGGCGACATCAACCAAGTTCGACAACTGGTCAATCGCGGGGCATCCGTCAACACGAAGGCCGGTGTGCTCGGGTATACGCCCTTGCATCACGCGGCGGGGCAAGGTTATTACCGTATTGTCGAGTTGCTAATCGACAACGGTGCCACGGTGGATGCGCGCAGCCGCAGTGAGATCACACCCCTGCACAGTGCGGCAATGAACGGTCACGCTTTAGTCGTCGATCTGCTCATCAGGCATGGCGCGAATGTCGACGCTCGTAACCAAGCGGGCGAGGCACCGCTGCACTACACCGCCGCGAAGGGCCACGACCAGATTGTCAATCGCCTGCTAGTGGAGGGCGCCGATGTGAACGTGCGCACTCGCAAAGGTTTCACCCCATTGCACGAGGCCGCCATCAATGGCCATGTCGGCGTGGCCGGGCTGCTGACAAACCGGCAAGCCGAGATTAATGCCCGGAGCCGAAACGGCGTGACACCGCTGCACGAGGCGGCCTTCAATGGCCACCCGGCGGTGGCCGAATTGCTCATTGCGCAAGGCGCCGACGTTCATGCCGTCACACGCACGGGCCTCACGCCCTTGCACATGGCGGCGGTAAATAATCATGCGACCGTCGCGGAGCTGCTCGCCAGCCGCGGCGCCGACGTGAATGCGAAAGATCTGGAGGGGTCGACGCCGTTGCGCTGGGCGAACGATCTGCGACAAGAAGACGTGGCCGCAGTTCTGAGAACGCGCGGGGCGAAAGAGTAGCCTTCCCTAAGCGCTCTTGGAACCGCCATGGCAGGGCGGTGACTGCGCCACGCGGCCGCCCTTGTCAAACCATTCATCCGGCGTCAAGGGATGCAAGGCCAGGGCATGAACCGGCCCGGCGAGCTGCTGCGCCAAGATCTCGTTAATCATACGATGGCGGGCAAGCAGGTTCTTCTCTACGAACACTTCCGAAACGATAGTGACCTTGAAGTGCGACTCCGAGCCGGACGGCACACTGTGCATGGCGCTCTCATTGACCACTTCCAGGTGCAACGGGTGCAAACGCTCGCTCAGCGCTTTCTCGATCGTGGCTTGTACTGTCATCGGCCGTTTCTCACCGTCTCTCTGTTAGATAAAGCATATCATCAGGCCTTCGCTGCGCTAGCCGCAAGGAGCCCAGCCGTGCGCCTCAGGTCGACTCAATCTCGAGCCGCAGCGGTCTGTCCCGGATCGGTAAATGCAAGGCGGCGGCGGCGACCCCAAGCACGATCGCGATTTGCCAGGCGATGTCATAGGATCCGGTCAGGTCAAAGACGAGGCCTCCGATCCAGGCGCCGAAAAAGGCACCAATCTGATGACTCATCATAACAATACTAAACAGCGTCGCCATGTAACGCGGACCGAAAATCTCGCCTACCAGGCCTCCCGTTAACGGGACCGTCCCCAACCAGAGCAGGCCGATCGCCGCCGACGCCAGCAATACCGAAAACTGCGACGGCGGGACCAGCAGGAAAAGCGTAAACACGAGGCTGCGGGCGAAATAGAGACCGCTCAGCACGTTTTTCTTGCGATGCCGGCCGCCGAGAAAACCGGCAACGAGCGCGCCGACGATGTTGAACAGGCCGATCGTGGCGAGCGCCCAGGCACCGAGCATGGAGCCGAATTCCAGACTGGTCAGGTAGGCCGGCAAGTGGGTGGCGATGAAAGCGACATGAAAACCGCAAACGAAGAAGCCGGCATTCAGCAGCCAGTAGCCGTTGTGCCCGGCCGCCTCGCGCAAGGCATCGCCCAGACTCTGCGTGCCTGGCGTTTGCTCGCGGCCCGCATCGGCCCGCGCCAACCCGAACGCACAGGGGACCATCAGGCCGGCGCACCCGGCCAGCACCAACAGCCCCACCAGCCATCCGGTGCCGTCGATCAATGCCTGCGAGAAAATTGGCATCGCGAACTGTCCGAACGTCCCGCCGGCAGACACGAGTCCCAAGGCCAGACTGCGGCGCTCGGGCGCGGTCGCCCGGGCGACGGCGGCGAGCACGAGCGAAAACGAGGTCCCGCTCACGCCAAGACCGATGAATAGGCCAGCCCCCAAGTAGAGACCCGCCTCGCTGCCGCTCAAGGCCATGATCAGCAACCCGGCGATGTACAAGACCCCGCCCAAGAGCAGCGCGCGGACGATGCCAAAACGATCCGCCAGCACACCCAGCAGCGGCTGGCTCAGTCCCCAAAGCAGGTTCTGAATCGCGATCGCCAGCGCAAAGCTCGTGCGGCTTACGCCAAGGCTTGTCGTAATGGGCTCCAGAAACAGGCCGAAGCTCTGCCGTATGCCGAAGCTCAGCAGCAGAATGGCGGCTGCGCAAACGACGAGCACGAACGAGATTCTGCGCATAGCGGATCCGGCTACCTACATAGGATGGGCTGACAAAAAAAGGCCCGGGCACGCCGGGCCTGAACGCGAATCTATCACCAGCCGCGACTAGATGCCAAGCAGCGCTTTGGCCTTGCCGAGGATGTCGACCGATTCTCCGTGCTTGCCGGCTTTGTGCAACGCCTCGCCCTCCGCACGCAGCTTCTTTACCTCAGCAACAACTTCTTTGCTTAGCGTCGCCCCTTTAGCCTTTAACGCCTCGTCGATGTCGGCCATGTCAACCGGACAGTTGAAGGCATAGACGGGGACCGAAAATAACAGTAACAACGCCAAC
>CAYGAS010000395.1:0-8330 GCA_964347935.1 uncultured Nitrospiraceae bacterium
TTGTCACTGCTAAAGTGGTCCAGCAATAGGAACGGATCGAGATGGCGCAACGCGGGCGTACCGATGGTGCGCTGAACAATAACGCCCGCGCCCTCGGCGATGGCGGTCGCGCGCAGCAGCTGTCGAACCTTGCGTACGGGCATGGCACTGCTTAGGTGGAAAATGGGCCCGGGGAGTTTAACCCGATTCCGCGCCAGTGTGTGCACGCCGGCGCCGCCGTGCGCGTGCGGCGCACCGGCTATGTGGCTAGAAAGTCCTGCAGCGCGGCGGTAACACGCCAGCAGCGGCCGACCATCGAAAGCGGCACGTCTGCGGTCCCGGGCTCGAGCACGGCTGGTAGCTGTGGTAGCTTTGCGGCCACAAGTAGGGACATCGGCTGATTGATTTGTGCAAGAGAAGGTGAGGTAAGGGCATGGGTCTCAAGGGACGTACGGCGTTCGTAACGGGGGCAGGGCGTAATATCGGGCGAGCGATCGCACTCGAGCTTGCCCGATGCGGCGCGAATGTGGTGGTCAACGCGCGCAGCAATCGCGAAGAAGCCGAGGCCGTGGTGGCGGCAGCCCGCGAACTGGCGGTTGAGGCGATATACCTGCTGGGTGATGTGGGACAGGCGGCCGATGTGCAGCGCATGGCGCGCGAAGCGCTCGAGCACTTCGGCACGGTCGATATCCTGATCAACAATGCCGCCATTCGCCCGGCCAAGCCTTTTCTTGAGCTCGACGAAGCTGACTGGCACAGGGTGCTCGATGTCGATCTGAACGCGGCCTTTTATACGGCGAAGGCCTTCTTGCCGGCCATGGTGGCGGGGGGTTGGGGGCGCATCATCAATTTGACCGGCATGAATGCGATCCACGGCTACGCTGGTCGTGCGCCCGTCTCCGCCGCCAAGCACGGCGTGTGGGGTCTGACCAAGGCATTGGCAAAAGAGTTCGGCCCGCGCGGCGTGACGGTCAATGCGGTATCGCCGGGTCCCATCCGCTCGCAACATCCCGATCCAGCGATGACCCAGCATATCGAATCGCAGCTCGGAAAAATTCCCTTGGGTCGACTGGGTGAGCCGCAGGAGATCGCCGCCTTGTGTGGATTTCTCGCTTCCGAAGCGGGCGGCTTTATCTCGGGCCAGATGATCGCCGCGAACGGCGCCGCCCAAACTTGAAACGTGGCGCGGCGTCAGCCTTCCGACGCCAGCGTCAGCATCTGCTGCGTGACCGCCTCGGTGAGATTACCGCCGGTGAGACAAGCCACGGTCTTCAGGCGCGGGTCGACCTTGCCGGAGAGGAAGGCCGCCGACGCCACCACGCCCGCGGGCTCGCCCACGAGCTTGGCGCGGAACAGCACGGTGCGAAAGGCTTCGGCGATCTGTCTCTCCGAGATCAACACAATCTCGTCGAGATAGGCCTGCAGGTGCCTGAACGGGTATGCGCCCGGGCGCACGGCCGACAGGCCGTCGGCGATGGAGTCCCAATAGTCGATGGTCGTCGGCTCACCGCGTTGGAGGGACACATAAGCGGCATTGGCGTGCTCAGGCTGCACGCCGATGACCCTGACCTCAGGACGGCTTTGCTTCACCGCTGTTGCCACGCCGGCCGCCACACCGCCGCTGGAAACGGGCACCAACACCTGCGCCACGTCGGGCAAGTCCTCGACGATCTCGAGCCCGATGGTACCGTGGCCGGCGACGACCGCAGGCGCCTCCCAGGTATCGATCGCTGTCATACCCCGCTCTTTGGCCAGGCGCTCGACCGTCGGTTGGCGGGCGAGTGCGTCATTGCCGCAGAAAACGACCTCGGCACCGTAACCACGGGTGGCATCCACTTTGTAGGCGCTGGTGCGATCCATCATGACGACGACAATGGAAACCCCCATCGTCTTGCCGGCTAAGGCGAAGGCCTGCGCGAAGTTCCCGCTTGACGTCAATACCACGCCGCGCGCCCGCTCGGCCGGCGTGAGTGTGTTGAGCACCGTAAAGGCCGCGCGCACCTTATAGGCCCCGGTCACTTGAAGATTTTCTGCCTTCAGAAACAGCGTCTCTTGGCCAACCTCGGCAGAATCACGTGAAAGTGGCAGGATAGGTGTGCGGCGGACAAGATCGGGCAGACCTGCGCGTGCCGCCTCAATGTCCGCCAGTGTCACAAGCGGCGCGGTTCTCGCATCCATCGGGTTCTGTGCAGGAGTTGTAAAGGGATTCAGTACTCGTCGGGCGGCTCGATATCGTCGTACCCGGGCACGGGTTCGCGCTCATCGACCTGTTCCAGCAGGTTAATCGCGACCGCCAGGAAATCGCTGTGCGTGATGATGCCCCGTAGCCTGCCATCGGTCACCACCGGCAGGCAGCCGAATCTGTGCTTTTCCAGATAGCGCGCGGCTTGGCGCAAGCTTGCGTGTTCATCGATCGTCGCGACATCGCGCGTCATGATCTTGGAAATCGCTATACTGGACGGGTTCTGGCGCTGGCCCTTGGCGCGCAAAGTGGAGTCGGTGGCCGCCAGTATATCGCGATGGCTGACGAGGCCGACCAACTTGCCTTTGCCGTCGACGATGGGAAGATGGTGGATGTGTCGCTTGCCCATGAGCTTGATGGCATCGGCGAGAGTGGCGGTATCCCGCAGCGTATGCAGATCCGTGGTCATGATTTCATTGACGGTGATCATTGATGTCTCCGTAGTCTCGCACCTACGAGGCCGCCACCCACTGTCGCAGGCCTATATTATGACAACGCAGGGGCCGGGCGACCAGTCAACGGCTGCAAGCTCATGGCGGTAGCCTCTCAGGGAGTGAAGGCGGAATGCGCGCCAGCGCAGACCGGGCAGCACGAAAGCCCCCGGCCCGTTAATCGCATCGGATGTGGCTGACAGGGGTCATGCCATTCGCTAGCAGCGCCACCGACTGGCCGTGCTCGCCGCTCACCCTACTGTCACAGAGCCTGAACAGCGCCAGCAGGGGCTGCTTCTGGCAATTTTCCGAGCGCGGACTCTTCGATGAGTTCTGGTCGGAGCAACCTGCCTGATAGGCCATGGCATCGTCGATGCCCAGTAAGGCCAGTAATATCTTTCCACTCCATTGCACTTTAGGCGCATACATCGTGGCGCAGTCGGTGCAATCGCCAAGCTGAATCGCGTGCGGCCGCAGCTCGATGTAATTGATGCCTTTCTTGCCACCGTCCGTGACGTCGATCGTGGTGCCGCCCTTGTAGGCAGATACGGTTCGCAGCACCTCGTCGTCGGCATCGACGGTGCCCGGGGTATTGGCGTCGGTAAAGACGATCCAGCCCTTCTCCCAGGCCGAGTCTGTACAGTCAGCGCCGTTGCTGCTGGCGCAGAGGGTTACCGTCACCTTGCGGGTGAAGACCTCGAAGCGGGCCAGCCGCAGTGTCTCGACGACGAACTGGGCATGGCCCGCGAGGCGGGTGGCGGCGACGTAGCGTTGATAAGTCGGGAAGGCAATGGCCGCCATGATGCCGATGACGAACACCACAAACAACACCTCAACCAGCGAGAAACCCCTGTCCGTCGGTCGACCACGGGGGTCGGCGTACTGCCTGTCAATTGCCACGGACTGTCACTGCACACATCGCCTAAAACCAACCCAAAATGTGTGCAATGAACGTGCCCTCACCGGTGACGCGACCAGGTTGTGGGGACAGGCGGCACGTCTGGCCCGCCTCCCGATACAGACAGCCCTACGCGCGGCGCTTAGGGGATGTCAACATGACGCCGCAGGGCAAGGGCATCGGTCAGCTTGTGACTGTCGGCGCACGGCGGCAGCGGGCGCGCTGCGTCAACCTCCAGGGGCTTCCGGGATAAGTTTTGGGAAACTTGTCCCAAAATAGCGTCGCGTTTTGCGTAAGGCGTGACCCTGCGCGGCAAGCACGGGATCGGTTATGTCGGCGCCGCTTAAGGCTGGGTTAGCTTGATCTCGATCCGCCGGTTGCGGGCATAGGCCGCGAGGCTGCGCGCATCGTCGAGCGGGTGAAACTCGCCGAAGCCGGTGGCGGCGAGGCGTCGCGGCGGGATGCCTTGCGAGACAAGGTACTCGACCACCGATAGCGCACGCGCGGTCGAGAGTTCCCAGTTCGAGGGATACTTTTGCGTGCGAATGGGGCGGCGGTCGGTATGGCCGTCCACACGCAGGATCCAGTCAATGTCCGCGGGAATCTCGTCGGTTACCGTCTTCAGGGTGGCTGCTAGCTGCGCCAGCTGTTTCTTGCCTTCGGGTACCAGTACGGCCGAGGCCGAAGGAAACAGCAGCTCCGATTGGAAAACGAAGCGATCGCCGACAATACGAATGCTGGGGTGGGTGCCCAGCACCTTACGCAGGCGGCCGAAGAACTCTGAGCGATAACGATTGAGCTCTTCTACCTTGCGTGCCAGCGCCAGGTTGAGCCGGCGCCCGAGTTCGGCGATTTCCACCTGTTGGCTCTCGACCTGCGTCTCTGCGAGCTCGAGGGCTGCCGACAGTCGCGTGATTTGCTCGCGCAAGGCGGCAATCTGTTCGGTTAGCAATTGCACGCGTGCTTGCGCCTTTTTGCCGAGTTGCCGCTCTTCATTGAGACTCTGGTCCAGGGTCACGATGCGTGTGCTGAGCTCCCTGAGCCGGATGTCGCGCTTATCGATCTGCGCTTGTGCAAGCTGCGTCTGCTCCTCGGCCTCGGCCAGGCGCGTCTCGAGCGCCTTGCTTCGATCGCGTGCCGCGAGTAGCTCGGTGTCGCGCGCTTTTAGTGCACCGGCCAGGCTACCGACTTGCGCCTCGAGCTCGGTGCGCAACTGGCGCAGGGCGGCGATGTCCTGTTGCAGGCTTGCGATCTCTCGCAGCTGCAACTCGATGCGCTCCTTGTCCGCAGCGATGATCCGCGAGGCCTCCTGCAGACCCGTTTGCAGCTCGACGCCCCTGCTCTCCGCTGACTCTGCTCGCTGGGTGGTCAGCGCCAGGCGCTGTACCAGCTGATCGCGTTCCATGAGGGTGGCGTTTAAGCGACTCGTGAGCTCGGCTACGGCATCGCCGAGACGCGTACTTTTCGCGCGCTCGAGCGCCAAGGTATCGGCCAGCGCATTGATTTGCAAACTAAGCCTGTCGAGCGCGCGGTTGCGCCCTATCAGAATTTCGCCGAGAAAGAACTGCGCGACGACAAACATCAAGACGATGAAGATGAACACCAGCAGCACTGAAGCCAGCGCATCGACAAATGCCGGCCAGACATTTACGCCATGACGACCGCGGCGTGCCAGTGCGAACATTTCGTCAATCCCCTGGTTACGGGCCTAAGTTTTGGAACGCGATTTCTTGCCTACGCTCTGGGCTAGCAATCTAATTTCATTGCGAAACTCATCGGCAAACTGCTGGCGCGCGGCCGATACCTCCTCTAGCAGACGCGCCAGGCCGACATCGACGCTACGCAAGTGGTCGCGCATCTCTTCATAGCCGCTCAGCGCGTTGCTCACCTGACTTGCGAGCTCGGCCATCGCCGGTTGCAGATCCGTCTGATTCTTGGTCAGACTCAATAGTAGTTTTTGCTGTGAGCGCATGTGATCGCTCAGCTCGGCCAGCTGCTCGGTGAGCCTGGCGAGATTCGCCTGGGTTGCGCGCCGATCCTCTTCACTGCGCGTCATCGCCCGTTGGAGTTGATTCAGGTTATCCGCCGTCTGTTCCAGCAGTGCCTCGATGTAAGTCGGCAGCGGATAGTCGCCTTCGACCGCCAGCTTGCCGCTGGGCAGATGAGTCATGCCCGAAAGCCATTCTTCGAGTTGATTGTAGAAGCGATTTTGGGCGTGCCCGGCCTGTAAATCGAGCACGCCAAGCACAAGTGCACCGGCCAGACCGAAGAGCGAAGAGCTGAACGCCGTGCCCATACCGGCCAACGGCCCACGCAAATCGCGTTTGAGGTCCTCAAACACGGTATTGAGCTCGCCGGCGCCACTCGATAAACCGCCGATGACATCGCCTACACCGACAATAGTATCCAGCAGACCCCAGAAGGTGCCGAGCAGGCCGAGAAAAATCAGCAGCCCGATCATGTATCGCGAGATATCGCGTGCTTCGTCCAAGCGCAGGCGGATGCCATCGAGCAACGACCGCATGGCCATGGCGGACAGGCGAAAGCCTTCCTGGTCGCGCCCACTGAACATCTTCGCGAGCGGTGTCAGCAGTCGCGGTGCCTGCGCCGGCGGCGGACCCTGCTCGGTGTCCCCGATCCACGCGGTCGCGGGCCCGAGCGTGATCACCTGCAGCACATTGATACCGATACCGATCAACAGCACGCCGAGGATCATGCCATTGAAAACCTGGTTGGCCATGAAGGCGCTGCGTAGCGGTGGATAAAGCGCCGCGCAGACTACTGCCACCGCAGCGAGGAACATGAACATCCACACCAGCATCCGCCTTGGATCGCTCACCGCGGTACTCCGATATGGTTGGAAGGCGTCGAGGCGACTACGTTACCACACCCCAATGCCCACTGTTGACCCGGCGTCCCTGGGCGTTGCCCAGGCTTGACCCGCGCCGCGTATCGGTTCACCGTAGTTAGCGCCAGAAATCGGAGGGCCGATGGCATTGCTGAGGAAAACAGGCTTATGGCAAAGCACCGCCATCGCCGTATGGGGCGCCATGCTGTTGCCGCATGTCTTGGCGCAAGGTCCGGGGAAGTGGGCCCGTGGCGAGCCGATGCCGTCGTCGCGCTCGGAGGTGGCGGTCGCCGCGGTCGAGGGGCTGGTCTATGTGGTCGGCGGCTTCGGTGCAGGCGGGCGCGCAATCGAGATTTACGACCCGTCGGCAGACCGCTGGCGCCGTGTTGCACCCTTGCCGCAGGCGCTTCATCATGCCGCGGCTGTTGGTCTTGGGGGCAGGCTCTATGTGCTCGGGGGTTACACGCACGGATGGAGGCCCGTGAACACAGTTTACGAGTACGAACTCGACGCCGACCGCTGGCAGGTACGGGCACCGTTACCGACGGCGCGCGGGGCGTTGACGGCTGTCGTCTTGCAGCAGCGCATCCACGCCTTAGGCGGGGTCGCCGCAAATGGCCGTAATACGCCAGTGCACGAGGCTTATGATCCGCAAAGCGACCGTTGGCATCGCCTCGCGCCGCTGCCCACTGCGCGCGATCATCTTGCCGCGGCCGTCGCGGACGACCGGATCTACGTGATTGGAGGCCGTGTAAACGGCAGCTATGCGGCGAATCTCGCGGTCAATGAGGAATACGACCCTGTGAACGACCGCTGGCGTCAACGCGCAGCCTTGCCGACCGCCCGCAGCGGCATCGCCGCGGCCGCCCTCGGCGAGACGATATTTGTTTTTGGCGGCGAGGCGCCGGAGGGCACCTTCGATCAGGTCGAGGCATACCAGCCCCGCCAGGATCGCTGGACGCGCTTTGCGTCGATGCCCAGCGCGCGCCATGGCCTCGGGGCCGCCGCCCTCGGCGGGCGCATCTATGTCATTGCCGGCGGCACCACCCCCGGCGGCTCCTCGTCGGCCCTCAACGAGATCTTTACGCCCTAAAGCACTCCTGACCGGCGACGGGGCCTCTAAGGCGCCTCGCCGCCGAGCGCTAAAATAGCCCCGGCTTGCACCGGCGACGACCTTGTTAGTAGGATTCATCAGGTCCGGTCGCAAATCTGCTTGTTTTTTCACAAGAATCGCCAGAGGCGACTCGCCACGGGAGCTTTCACCCTTGGATATTCGCAAGCTCATACAAACACGTCACCGAGAAACCTTCGATCTGCACGAGCGTTATCTGAACCCGCAGATGGTGCGGGTCCTGAAGACAATCGGCTTCGATCGCCGCTATGTACGTGCGCAAGGGCCTTATCTATTTGATGACCAAGGCCAACGCTATCTCGATCTGCTGAGCGGCTTCGGCGTGTTTGCCCTCGGCCGCAACCACCCCCGGCTCGTTCAGGTCCTGCAAGAGGTGTTGACGCAGGAGTTGCCGAACCTGGTACAGATGGATGTGTCGGTGCTCGCGGGATTATTGGCCGAGCGGCTGCTGGCGACCCTCCCCGACAGGCTGCAACGGATATACTTTGCCAACTCGGGCACCGAGGCCGTGGAAGCCGCGATCAAATTCAGTCGCAGCGCCACCGGGCGCACCAAGATCGTGTACTGCGAGCGCGGTTACCATGGGGTCACCCTGGGATCGCTGTCGGCCAGTGGCGACGCGTACTTTCGCGACGGTTTCGGACCATTCGTGCCAGGGTTCGTGCAGATACCTTTCGACGACCTCGACGCGCTCGAGCGTGCGCTAAGCCCGGGCGATGTCGCCGCGTTTGTTGTCGAGCCGATTCAAGGCCACGGCGTAAGGATCCCGAGCGACGATTATCTTCCGGGTGCGGCCGAGC
>CAYGAS010000396.1:0-12611 GCA_964347935.1 uncultured Nitrospiraceae bacterium
TGGTTTTGCCTCAGTAATGTGGACGGTTTCGTTTAGGTCCTTTATGTCCTGTCCTCATACTCTACTGGGCTGAGATGGCCGAGATAGCTATGGCGACGTTCGCGGTTGTAGAAACGCTCGATGTAATCGAACACATCGGCCCGCGCATCATCGCGCGTGCGGTAGTGACGACGGCGCGTGCGCTCGCGTTTTAGCGTGGCAAAGAAGCTCTCAACCACAGCATTGTCATAACAGCTCCCTCGGTCACTCATGCTACACGTGATACGGTATCGTCTGAGCAGCGCCTGATAATCATCACTTAGGTACTGCGGGCCACGGTCAGAGTGGTGAATCAGCTCCCCAGCGGGTTGGCGCTGGCCCAATGCCATGTCAAGCGCATCAACCGTAAGCTGACGACTGATACGCCGATTCATCGACCAACCCACGATGCGCCGTGAGTAGAGATCCATCACCACGGCCAAGTAGAGCCAGCCTTGCGTGGTCCAGATATAGGTGATATCTGAAGCCCAGCGTTGATTGGCTTCAGGGGCTGAGAAATCCTGATTCAGCAGGTTGCCGACCGTCGTGGCGGAGGGCCTCGAGCCGACCCGAAAGCGCCGCTTGGGACACCCTTTGAGCCTCGCCTCGCGCATTAATCGGGCCACTCTAGAGCGGCCACAGCGGAGTCCTTCTGTCTTCAGTTGCGCGTGGACCCGGGGACTCCCATACGTCCCGTCACTCTCGGCATGGATACGCCGTACCGCTCGCGTTAGCACTCGGTCTTCACGCGCACGCTGACTCTCCGGGCGTATCCGCCAGGCGTAGTACCCGCTTGCCGAGACCCTTAACAGACGGCACATGAGGCGCACGGGATACAGGGTGCGGCGTCGATGGAGACAGCGATATCTCACTTCGACTCCTTGGCAAAGTACGCCACCGCTTCCTTTAAAAAATCCCGCTCCTGCTCGACCTTGGCGAGCTTGCGCTTCAGGCGCATCATCTCCTCATCGCGCGCCTTGCCTTCGCCCGGAAAGGCATGATCCCCGTGCTGCTCAGCCGCCTCTCGCCAGCGTCGCAGTTGGCGCGTGCTGATCCCGAGCTCCTCGGCCACCAAGACCGCGGTCACCCCGGGCTCATTGCATCGACGCAACGCCTCGCGTTTGAACTCCGTGCTGTAGCGCTTTCTTCGGCTCATGTCACACCTCCATTTAGGCGCATTATCGCGCCATTGCTGGGTGTCCACGAAACCGAGGCAAGACCATGTCACGACATAGTTTTTCTGGTCGATTGGCTGACCGCTTCTAGCCTGCTTTCAGTCATTCGGACTCGGTCGAACCTGACCCTGTCAGGTGCTACGGCCGATGGCGGCTTTCGCCGAGCACCAGGCCGCCGGCGATAAGGTGAGCGCTGCGCAATGGCTCGGGCAGCACGCTGTTGACGGCGTAGCGCTTGATCACATCGTGGGCTTGAGAGGGCGACAGGCCGACGCGCTGGACATAGACATTGCGTACGCGCTCGACGGCGCCCGCCTGCTCGATCAAGCGCCACTTGCGTTTGCCGCCCGCCACCTTGTGCAACAACGCGCGTTGGATCGCCTTCATGTCGGGGACCTTGCGCATCACCGTCATCACGGGTACGCCGAGCGCTGCATGCAGACGCCGCAGATCGATCACGTTGAAGCCGGCGAAGGCAATGCCTTGCAACATCACGAGCTGGAGGTGCGACTGGTGACGCGAGTGCATCACGAGCTCGATCAAGGTGGCCGTGCTGTTGACGCCGTCGCGGCGCACCTTGCCCGATAGTACGCACTCCAAACGCAAGCCCGAGTACACCGTGCCGACCACTAATACGTCGCCGCGGTGATCACGCGCAAAGGGCGCGTCATCGAAACCGGCGACATGTGAGAAGCGGCGAGCCATTCACGAACCACGCATCAAGCAAACAGTGCGCTCAGTCCTCGGCGACGAAGGCATCGGCCTCGATCTCCACCAGCATGTCGGGCGAAATCAGCCGGCTTACCTCGACCATGCTGGTCGCCGGCCGAATCGCCTTGAAGACCTCGCCGTGCGCCCGGCCCACTTCTTCCCAGTCGTCCATATTGACGAGGTACATGCGCGTGCGAACGACGTCGCCGAGCTTGGCGCCGGCCTTGATCAGTGCGCGCTCGATGTTCCCCAAGGCCTGCCGCGTCTGCGCGTACGCATCGCCGATGCCGACGATCTTGCCGTCGCTGTCAGTGGCCGTGGTGCCGGAGATGTGGACGTGCGGGCCCACCCTGATTGCTCGCGAGTAACCGACGCTCGCCTCCCACCGCGTTCCGCCGGCGATCTGCTTTCTGCTGTTGCCCATGCTCGAAGTGCCTGCCTTGCGTTTCAGCCCCACGCGTATGCCGCCATCGACAACGCGCCATAGGTAAAGCCCGCGTGCAGCTGACGCCCCCGCCCGGCGCCGGCCGCGCCCAGTGGCGCGAACAGCGGCAGGAAATGTTCTGGGGTGGGATGGTTGCGCGCCGCCTGCGGCGCCTGTTGCGCGTAGTCGAGCAAGGCGTCGGTGTGTCCTTCTGTCACCGCCTGCCGTAACCAGCTATCGAAGGCCATTGCGTAGTCGAGCGCCGGCGCATCGACCGCATGCGCGCGAAAGCCGCTCAAGTCGTGGGTTGCCCCGCCGCTGCCCATGACGAGCACGCCCTCGTCGCGCAGCGCCTGCAATGCGCGGCCGACGGCGAGGTGGTGGCTTGGCGGCAGCCGCGATTGCAGCGACAGTTGCAACACGGGGATGTCTGCCCGCGGGTATAGGAAACGCAGCGGCACCCAGGCGCCGTGGTCGAGACCGCGGTTCGCATCCACAGTGGCCTCGAAGCCGGCGGCGCTTAGTTCTCGCGCGATGCGCTCGGCAAGCCCGGGATCACCGAAAGCCGGATAGCGCAACTGGTACAAGGCGTCGGGAAAGCCGTAGAAGTCATGGATCGTCGACGGGCGCGCGCTGCCGGTGATCCTCGGCGCGGGCGAGTCCCAGTGCGCGGAGATGCACAAGATCGCCCGCGGACGCGGCCAGCTCTCGCCGAGCCCGGCGAAGAAGGCTTGCGTCGGCCCGTCCTCGATGAGCAGGGTCGGCGCCCCGTGCGAGACGAACAGCGTCGGCATCGTTTCCGGTTCAGCCATGGTTCCCCTTCGTGCTACAGGCCGCGCCAACCGAAGCGCGCAAAGTCCACACGTCCGTCGCGGTCGAAATACACGCCCTCGGCCTCGAGCATCTGGCGCTGACGAATGCCACCGCCTCCACCGCGACGCTCGCTGATCCGGCCTTCGCGGTTGATCACCCGATGCCAGGGTACATCGGGTCCCGACGGTACCGCCGCCATGGCAAAGCCGACAGTGCGGGCGCTGCAGCGTCCGACCATCACCGCGACCTGCCCGTAAGTCGCAACGCGCCCGCGCGGGATCCGGCGTACCAGTGCGTAGATCCGCGTGTACAGCGTGTCGCCTTCGTTGCTGTGCATCGGCATAATGCCCGAAGCCCATTGCCCGCCGGGGTGGCGCTACTATACCGCACTCGGTCCCCGCCGCGCCTAAGCCGCCGGCGCCGATGAGCACACGGAGGTACGACGACATGACTGGATCGGTTGCACACGTGCTGATGGCGGCGCTGCTCTTCGTCGGCGGCCACTTCGTCTTATCCAGCCAAAACGTTCGCGCGCCCCTGGTGGCGCGCCTGGGTGCCTGGCCGTTTCGCGCACTTTATTCGCTGGTGGCCCTGATCACTTTCGTCTGGTTGATCTGGGCCTATGCGCGTGCGCCCTACGTGGCGCTTTGGTCGCCGGCAATCGGGCTGCGCTGGATCACTTTCGTCGTCATGCCGCTGGCACTTTTTCTGATCGTCGCCGGCTACGCGGTCAGCAACCCCACCGTCGTCGGTCAGGAGCCTTCGCTCGCGGCGGAGAACCCGGCACCGGCTATCCTCGCCATCACGCGTCATCCCGTCATGTGGGGCATCGCGCTCTGGGCGCTGTCGCATATACCACCCAATGGTGACGCGGCGTCGCTGGTGCTGTTCACGAGCTTTGCCGTGCTGGCGCTCGGCGGCGCCGCACACATCGATCGGCGACGCGGTCAGGACTATCCGGGGCAATGGCAGCGCTTTACCGCGATGACGTCCTATCTGCCCTTTGCGGCGATCATCCAGGGCCGTAACACAATCAAGTCAAGCGAGATCGGCTGGCTGCCGGTCGTGCTCGCGCTCGTTATCTTCGTGGTCCTGCTGGCGCTGCACCGATGGCTGCTCGGCGTGTCGCCCTTGCCCTAGTGAGCGCAGGGGCATCGAGACGGTGGGCGCTGCGGTAAAGCGCCGATGGGCGGGCGCGCCCGCGCGCATCATCTCCGGCGGGCAGACGGGCGTCGATCGCGCCGCACTCGATGTGGCGCTCGCGCTCGACATTCGCTGCGGCGGCTGGTGTCCACGTGGACGCCGCGCCGAGGATGGCGTAATTCCGGCAAGGTATCCGCTAAGGGAAACGTCCTCAGCCGATTATGCGCCGCGAACCGCGCAAAACGTGCAAGACGCCGACGCCACCCTCATTCTCGTTTGCGGATCGCCAAGCGGCGGGACGGCGCTGACCATCGAGATCGCGCGCCGCGCCGAGCGGCCCTGCCTGATCGTGGATCTGGAGCAACCGCCGCCAGCGAGCGAAGTTCGCCGCTGGCTCAAACGCCATGCGAGCGGCACGCTCAACGTCGCTGGGCCGCGCGAAAGCGGTTGTCCGGGTATTTACGACAAAGCAGCGGCGTTTCTGCGCGCGCTCCTGGAGGGTGGAAGTTAGTAATTTCGGACGGCCGGCTAACTGGCTGGGAGCCGGATCTCGCCGCGATGATCAAAGGCAATCGGTGACGCATAGTCACGCAGCTCCAGCGTGCCGGATACCCGGTAGCGAAACACTTCCGGTTCACCTGCCTTCGTTTCCGCCGTTTGCAGCTGGCGCATGATGTCGGCGAGCGTGCTGATGGCCTCCACGCTGATTACCTGCATCCCCTGCCGCTGGACCGTCACCACCCGATCGCTCACGCCGCGGGCAAAGACCTGATCGTTCAACTCGATCTCGTAGCGCATGCCGGCGACGACCACGTCGAAACGATTCGGATTGAAAATGCGCAGTCGTACCTCGTAGCGCTGCTCGAATACATCGAGCGCGAGCGGCAACACGCCAGCGAGCGTGACCTCGGGCTGCTCGAGCGGTGGCGGCGCTTTGGCACAGGCCGGTGCGAGCCCGCTTACCAGGAGCACCAGGGCGATGATGCGCGCGTATCTATTGGTTGGAGCAATGCGTAGCACAATGTAATCTTAGGTGAGTCATGGCTCGAAATCATCCGGCCTTCGATTTATGCCGCGAATAACCGCGAAACCCAAGGGCGTCGTCGCCGCCGGGCACCGCCACACCGCCGGGGCGGCGGCCAAGATCATCAAAGCCGGCGGCAACGCCTTCGATGCGGCGCTGGCGGCACAGTTTGCCGCCTGCGTGGTCGAACCGGTGTTCACCTCCCTGGGGGGCGGCGGTTTCCTGCTCGCGCACACCGCCGGTGGGCGCGACGCCGTTTACGACTTTTTCACGCAAACCCCGCTGCACTCTCCGCCCGCCGACGCGCTCGACTTTTATCCGGTCTATGCCGACTTCGGCACGGTGACGCAGGAGTTTCACATCGGTATGGGCGCGATTGCCACGCCCGGCATCATCAAAGGCCTGTTCAAGGTCCACGCCGAGCTCGGGACCCTGCCAATGGCGAGAATCGTCGAGCCCGCCGTCGAGCTGGCACGGCGGGGCGTGCGCATGAACCGCTTACAGGCCTACTCCTTCACCGTGGTACAACCTATTTTGCAGTCGACCTCGGAGGCCTTCGCGCTGCACAGCAGTCCACGGCATCCCGAACGCCTGCTCGCCGAAGGCGAAGTCCTCAAACAGCCGCTGCTGGCAGACACGCTGGAGGCGCTGGCCCGCGAAGGCGAGCGGCTTTTCTATCGCGGCGAGATCGCGCAGCGCATCGTTCGCGATTGCCGCGAGCGCGGCGGTACCCTCAGCGCCGACGATCTGCGGGCCTACCGCGTCATCAAGCGCAGACCACTTGCTTTTCGCTATCACGACTATCGCGTGCTGACGAACCCTCCGCCCTCGTCCGGCGGGGTGTTGATCGCGCTGGCGCTCAAGCTGCTCGAGCAAGTCGACCTACACGCCATGCGTTTCGGCAGCGCCGAGTACCTGGCGTTGCTGGCACGGACGATGGAGGCGGTCGACCGCGCACGCGCAGAGCGCGTGGACCCGCACGTTGCCGGCAGCGCTGTGACGGCGCGCGCTCTGCTCTCGACCGAACTGCTGCAAAGCTACCAGCGCACCGTCAGCGAACATCGGCTGCATCAACGCGGCACCACACATATCAGCGTCATCGACGCCAAGGGCAACCTCGCCAGCGTCACCACCTCCAACGGCGAAGGCTGCGGTCATATGGTCCCGGATACCGGCATCATGCTGAACAACATGCTCGGCGAGGAGGACATAAACCCGCTGGGTTTTCACCAAGGCGCGCCGGGACGGCGATTGTCGTCGATGTTGTCGCCGACGCTGATCTTCGCTGCCGACGGATCACGCTTTGCCACCGGCTCGGGGGGATCGAACCGCATCCGCACCGCCATGTTGCAGGTGTTGTTGAACCTCATGGCGTTCCATGTGTCGGTGCGCACCGCCGTGGCGCGCCCGCGCATCCACTTCGAGAAAGGTCTGTTGAGCGTCGAAAGCGGATTTTCGGCCACGGACTTGCGTCGCCTGGCGCGGTGGTTTCCGAAACGCAAGGTCTGGCGCGAGCGCAATCTGTTTTTCGGCGGCGTGCATACCGCCGGCTACGATGCCGGGGACAAGCGCTTTCATGGCGCCGGCGATCTTAGGCGCGGCGGCGCCTGCATCAAGGTTATTGCGTAGCGACAGCCACGCCGGGATCGGCGCAGGCCTCCTGGTCCAAGAGATCGACGAGATCGGCAACAACAGCTTTGAACGAACCGCCGCTCTTGTAGACCCCTCGTTGACGCATGTACGGCACATCGCCTTTTAGGTCGTCGCGCAGTCGCTGCAAGTAAGCGGCTTCCCCCAGGTCAGCCGCGACGTCGGCGACCGCGCCGATCACGTTGCGACACACATCGCTCAGCCGCAAGGCCGTGCCGTGCTCCTCGCTGAAGTACCTGGCGCCCAGACCGAGGCGAGAGGCCTGAAAGTAATTTTCCTTCTCCAGCCACCACGGCAGCGGCCTCGGCAGACCCGGCCGTCGCGGCTTGTCGTGCACGCGCCCGAAGTAGGCCACAAGCGCGCGCACCAGCGCGGCCAGCGCCGCTGCGCGCGCAACCGTTGGTTGTGCATCCATGACCCGCAGCTCGAGCGTGCCCAGATGCGGCCGCGGCCGTATGTCCCAGTGAATATCGTGGATGGAGGTGAACAGGCCTGCGCGCTGGCTCGTTTCAAAGAAATCGCAGAACCGTTGCCAAGACTCGAAGGACGGCGGGATGCCGTAACTGCGCGCCGCAGAGAGGATACGCTGACGATAACAGACAAAGCCGGTGTCATAGCCACGCCAAAACGGCGAGCCCGCCGCCAACGCGAGAAAAACCGGGATGTAGGGTTTTAGCTCGCGCATCATTCGCACCACTTGCTCACCCGATGAGATGCCGATGTGCACGTGCGTGGCGAAAGTCACCTGCATGTGGCCGAGCAAGCCGGATGCTCTTTCCATGCCGCGATAGCGCGGCAATGGCGTGATGATCGCGAGGCGCTCACAGAACGGATGGCAACCGGCACCGCAGAGCACGATACCGAGCTCGCGGCAACGCTGCTTGAGCTCGACAACCAGCGCGTGCACCTCGCGCTCGACCTCGCCCACGCTGTTGCACGGGCTCGATGCGACCTCGACCGTATTCTGAATGAACTCCGGCTTGATATGGCTGCTACCCGGATACAGTTGCATCAACGGCAAGATGGCATCGGTGAGGTCGAGGGTTTGGGCATCGAGCAGTTGCAACTCGAGCTCCATGCCGACGGACAGCGGTCGCGAAGGTTTGAACTCCATGTTCAGGGGTGCCCGTACTCTCGCAGCGCCTCACGCGCGACCTCTTCGAAAAACGCGGCGCCGATTCTCAGTACGCCTTCGTCAATATCGAACGCCGGGCTGTGCAAAGGGATGTACTCTTGCTCATGCAGGCGTGCCCCGAAACGCACATAGCATCCCGGCAACTCGGCGAGATAATAGGCGAAGTCCTCAGCACCCATACTTGGATAGTCCATCTGCATCAGACCGGCGTCGCCGACCACAGTCCGTGCCGCGCGCAAGGCGATATGGGCCTCACGCGACGAGTTGACGACCGGCGGATAACCCTCACGTATGTCGACGCTGATCGTGGCGTTATGCAACGTGCCGAATGCCTTGGCCATACGATTCAATCCATCATGGATATGATGTCGCACATCCGCCAATGTTGTGCGAATCGTGCCCTCGAGCACCGCCTCCTCGGCGATCACATTCGGCGCGCTGCCAGCGTAGACCTTGCCGATTGTGACCACCGATGGATAAATCGGATTGATCTCGCGCGACACCAGGGTCTGCACGGCCGTGATCAGCAGGCCGGCGATGACGACGGCGTCGACGCCCTCATGCGGCCGCGCCCCATGACCGCCCTTGCCGCGCACATGGAAGGTGAAGCGATCGGACTGAGCGGTGATCACACCCTCTGCGACCATAATCTCGCCCACCCGGTAGTGGTGGGTCACGTGGCCGCCGAAGATCGCTCGCACACCACGCAATGCACCGGACTTGAGTACCACCCGCGAGCCGCCACCGCGCTCCTCGGCGGGCTGGAACACGAACAACACAGTCCCGGGCGGCGGCGCCTGTTTGAGCAGCGCGGCCGCCCCCAGCACCATCGCCATGTGGGCGTCGTGACCGCAGGCATGCATCTTCCCATCGACGGCCGAGGCGAACGGCAGACCGGTACGCTCATTGCCCGGCAGCGCATCCATGTCGGCGCGCAGCGCCACCCTGGGCGCGTCGGCGTCGCCCCCTTGCAACCGCCCTATCACCGCGCCGCCGACTCCGCCATACTCATAGGGAATGCCCAAGACGTCGAGCTCGCTCATGATCGTGGCGGCGGTGTTCTTTTCTTCGAACGCGAGCTCCGGGGAACGGTGCAAGGCCCGGCGCAACTCGACCATGCGGTCATACAGGTGCTCGGCTGTACGCGGCTGGCCCATGATTTCACCTTCTTCCTGGTACTAATACTGCCTGGGCCCGCGTCAACGCTCCATGTCTAAGATCAAAAAAGTCCTACTGCGTCTCCTGCTGCTGGCACCGGCCCTGGTGGTAACGCTCGGCGCGGTCGCTTTTGCCACCGGCACGGCGCAACGTGCCTACGAGGCCGCTCGCTGGCTGCTGGAGTTCAGCCAGTCTGCCGAAGCGCGTGGGGGGCCGCGGCCGATGATACGGGCGCCGCTGAGTTACGAGGTCGACGGCCGGCGCTATAACGCCGATATTTACCGCCCTCTCGAGTCACCACGGGCCGCCCTGGTGCTGCTGCACGGCGCCTCGCCAGGAGGCAAAGACGAGCCGCGGCTCGTGGACTTCGCGGCCACGTTAGCGACCGCCCGCTTTATCGTGCTCGTCCCTGACCTCGTGAACCTGCGCAAGTTGCAGCTGCGGGCCAACACCCGCATCGATGTGGCCGACGCCGTGCGCTACATGGCGAACGCGCCGGACTTGATACCGAATCAGAATCTCGGCGTGGTCGCGATCAGTGTTGCGGCAGGGCCCGCCATCGACGCTGCCCTTGAACCCGCCACTGCGAAGCGGTTGGACTTCGTCCTCGCCATCGGCGGTTATTACGACATGCTCACGACCCTGACCTTCGCCACCACGGGCTACTTTCACGACGGCACCCAAGCCCATCGCCAAGAGCCCAATGATTACGGCAAATGGGTATTCGCGCTGAGTAATGTAGAGATGCTTAAGAGCCCGACCGATCGAGGGGCAATTAGGGAGATCGCTCGGCGCAAGCTCAACGACCGCGGCGCGCGCGTCGACGAGCTCGTCGCCCGCCTGACGCCCGAAGCTCAGGCGCTCTATCGCTTTCTCGCCAACACCGACCCGGAACAGGTGCAGCGCTTGCACGCGGGCCTCCCGCCGCAAGTCAAAGCCGAGATCGAGGCGCTCAGTCTCAGCAACAGGGATCTCTCAACGATAAACGCCGGCGTCATTCTGGTGCACGGTCGTGACGATACCATCATCCCTTACAGCGAGAGCGTCGCGCTGGCGCGCGCCTTGCCACCGGCACGCACGCAGTTATTCCTTGTGCGTGGACTCTTTCACGTCGACCTCAAACTCGGACTGGGTGATTATTGGCAGCTCTGGCGTGCTGCCTATGCGCTGCTTGAGCAACGCGATGCAAGCCAGAACCCCTCTCAAAGTTGAAGATTGTTAGGCATACGTTTATGCCAGAGCGCCGAACTCCGTACGCCATGGCACATTTCAGTGCAAAGAGGACTCAGGTGCCGCTGGTGAAGCGCTGTCCAGTGCTGAGGCCAGCACGCTTCGCGAACTCGCTCGCCGCTTCCTTACCCTGATCGGCCCGCACGCGTTTGAGGTGCAGGCGCCCGCCGCGCAGCGCAATGGTCAGCCCGTTGTCATCGATGGCGACGATCTCGCCGGGCTCGCCGGCTTCGGCGACCTCGAGCGTCGCATCGAACAGACGCACGGGATGACCGTCGTAGCGCACGAAGGCACCCGGTTGCGGGTCACAGCCACGCACCAGACGATCGATCTCTGCGGCTGAGCGGCTAAGATCGATCGCCGCGACCTCATCGGTAATGAGCCCCTGATGGGTCGCGCGTGATTCGTCCTGCACCTGCGGGGAGGCCTTGCCGGCATCGATCAGATCGACCGCTTCGAGAATCGCCTCGACCCCCAAGGGTTGCAGCTTGTTAAAGAACAGGCTGCTGGTTGTATCCGTCGCTTCAATCGGTACCCCACCTTTCTGCACCACGACCGGTCCGGTGTCAGCGCCCTCATCGGGGACAAAGATCGACACGCCGGTCTTTTGCACACCGTCGATGATCTGCCACTGAATTGCGGCTCCGCCGCGGTACAGCGGAAGCAGCGAGGGATGGAAACAAATGCTCTTGTGTTTTGGTGCGTCGGTGATTTCGCTGGGAATGAAGACCTGCACCGAGGCAAGCACGTTCAGCTCGGCCTCGAGGGCCCGATACTCCTCGACGGCTTCGGGAATCGCTGCACCACCCTTCTTGCGAAAAAAGCGCCGGCGTATGAGCGGAATGCGGAGCTCCTTCGCCCGTTCCGCGAGCGGGTCCGGGCGCGCGCCCTCGGGCGGCGCGAATACGCCCACTACCTCATGCCCGCGTTGAAGGAGTCCTTCGAGGGTGTCTTTGCCGAACTGGGCTTGACCGAACAGAGCGACGCGCAACGACATGGGTCCGAAGCATAACACACCTGAGGCAAGCCGGAACAAGATCCATCGGCAAGGAAACGATGCCGAAGGACGGATGGGCTGATCGGAATTAGCGACCCTGTAACCAGGCGAGAAAAGGTCGGATTATCAGGCTGCGATACAGGCTCGCGGCGGCGCTATCGCGGTCGAGCATGTGCGGACTGGTCACCGCGCAGGTGCGGTAGATGTATTGCTTCGCATGGACTTCGTCGATCTCACCATCGACCGCCGCCAGGTCGATCTGTTCGAGGTAGCGCCAAAAATCAGGGTCGCGCGCCAACGTCAATGCATTGCGTGACAGTGGCTCGATCTTGAGCCTGTCTTCCAGGCGGCGGCGCCGTACCGGATCGATATCCGCTCTGCCTTGATCCATCTTGAGCAAGTGCAACAGATACTGCGGTTGCCGGGCATCGTGCTCAAGCGTCTTTTTTAGCCGGCCGACAGTTTCGGGATCATGGACACGCAGTGTCAGCGTGCATTCGCGACCGTCGCTTTCGTCAGCGTCGCTAAGCTCCACCTGACACTGCAAGGCGAGCGCGTTGTCTGCGTTGTTCATTGAAGGGTCTTGGTAGCCGATTCGATCTGGGCCACTGCCAGTTGGACGACCTGCTCCAGAGTGGCCCCCTTCGGGATCATCTGGACGTTCGTAAACCAGACCTGCTCTACGGTACATTCCTCGTCGCTGAACTTCTCTGGCGTGATCGGCGAGCCGATAAATACGCCACGGCTCCCGTCCTCGAGATCGATAATCACCATCTGCACCGCTTGCATTGTCATACTCGCTCCTCACCCCTGCCCTGCCGGAAGGGGTCCACAGGCCTTTTGGGCCTATTTCCCCAGTCGATGTGCATATCTCGTGCCAGCTGCATTCGACAGGATGTGGCCCTTTTGGGCGCTGCGCGGGACCCTTCGGCGCTTAGGGGCTGGGCGGGCAGCCGCCACATACGCCTTTAGGGCGCTGAGGGGTGCCCCTTTCGGGCAGGGGCGGGGAACACCCGCGGGAGGCTAGTGCAGCCTGGTGGCCTGTTGCTGCAGCTCGACGAGGCGGGCATGCACCGCCTCGGCGTCGCTCGCCTCGGGCTCCAGGGCCAGATACCGCCGCAGGTCCGCCAGGG
>CAYGAS010000397.1:0-14064 GCA_964347935.1 uncultured Nitrospiraceae bacterium
CCGTTTCGGCCAAATAGAGCCTACAGTACTGTTCAGTGTCGATGGCTATTACTATAACGGTCATGCGCATGACTCACTGCTGAAGCTCGAAGAGATTGTCGCCGGACTACCGTCGCTTAGGCGCGTCGTCATCGTTCCTTACCTTTCCAGTCAACCCTCGATGTCGGACATGGCACTTGGGGTCGTTTATGGCGATTTCGTTGCATCGCATGCGCCTGGCGATATCGATTTCGCGCAGTTGCCGTTTAATCATCCGCTTTACATTATGTACTCTTCGGGAACGACTGGCGTGCCCAAATGCATCGTCCATGGGGCCGGTGGCACGCTTATCCAGCATCTCAAAGAACACCAGTTGCACGTGGACATCAAGCCGGGTGACCGGTTGTTCTACTTCACGACCTGTGGATGGATGATGTGGAACTGGCTGGTGTCGGGCCTAGCATCCGGCGCCACAGTTATGCTGTACGACGGCTCGCCGTTCTATCCAGATGGCAACGTGCTGTTCGATTTTGCTGATGCAGAGGCCATAACTGTTTTCGGCGCATCGGCCAAATACATTGACGCGCTCAACAAGAACGCTATTCAGCCGCGTCGAACGCATGACCTTCAGCCGTTGCGGACGATGCTCTCGACGGGATCGCCGCTGGTACCGGAAAGCTTCGACTATGTGTACGAGAAAGTAAAAGATGATCTCTGTCTCTCGTCCATCGCAGGCGGTACGGACATCATCTCGTGTTTCGTGCTGGGGAATCCGATTCTGCCAGTGTGGCGCGGTGAGATACAGTGCCGGGGCCTGGGTATGCGCGTAGAAGTTTTTGATGAGCGGGGAAAGGCGGTCAGGGGCGAGAAAGGAGAGCTCGTATGTACGGCACCGTTCCCGTCCATGCCGGTAGCCTTCTGGAACGACCCGTCGGGGGAGAAGTACCGCGCTGCCTACTTCGAGCGATTCCCGGGAGTCTGGTGTCACGGCGATTACGTGCAGTTGACGGAGCACGACGGTATGATCATTTTTGGTCGTTCCGATGCCATTCTCAATCCTGGGGGCGTGCGCATCGGCACGGCGGAGATCTACCGCCAGGCAGAGCAAGTGGACGAAGTCGTCGAAAGCCTGGTCATCGGTCAGCAGTGGCAGGGCGATCAGCGCGTCGTCTTATTCGTGAAGTTGCGCGACGGCTTCACATTGGATGACAGGTTGATTAATAAGATAAAGCAGCAGATTCGCCGCAACACAACGCCGCGCCACGTACCCGCCAAAGTCATTCAGGTGACGGACATTCCTCGCACTAAGAGCGGAAAGATTGTTGAGATTGCAGTGCGCAATATCGTGCACGGGGAACCGGTCAAGAACAAGGAGGCGCTGGCGAATCCGGAAGCGCTCGATCTGTTTGCGGGGCTGCCCGAGCTTGAATTGCCCTGACGTAGCTGTCCATAGCTGATCGCTGTCAGGGAGCGTCGGCCAACAGCCCTATACCCACAATTACGCCAACTGCCCGATCGCCTGTATGAAATCATCACTGACCCCGAGACAGGGAGGCAGGCGCGGGACGATCAACGCAAGCGGGTGTTACGCGACGCCTGGCGCCCGTTCCCGCTGCCGGCCCGTGGCGGGCATGGGTGCACCGCGTGCGTTGGCGACAGGCGGAATTACAGAGGCAAGCGTACGGCGCGAACTTGCTGACAGTAGCGGGCGAGTGCGCGTTGAGCCCGTTGGAAGCAGACATCGCGCAATGGATTATGGCACATGACTACTTCGACGTAGCTGCTCTCGGCGCTGTCTTTGCTTCCGCGACGGCGACCGGCCTGTCCTTACTGATCCAGAAATTGCTCACCGCCGGTTTGATCGAATCGTTGGACTGAGGCCTCAAAAGCGTCAGAACTCTGACCACATCCGCAACAGATTGTTTTGGATACTGATGAGCTCTGTGTAGTTTTCGCTTATTCCTTCCTGTTTTTTGATGCGGTCCGATAATGTCACCATGCAGGCCAGCAGATCCCGCTGCTGTGGCGATCTGATAAAGGACTGTAACCATGTGATCGCGGCATAGCGCGCTCCACGCGTGACCGGTGTGACGGAATGCAGCACGCCCGAGGGGTAGCACACCAGCGTTCCCTTGTCCTCCTTCACTTTACGCACTTCGCCAGAGGTGTACTCGAGCGTCAGCTCGCCTCCATCATAGTCGGCGGGATCGTTCAAAAAGATGGTCACCGACAGATCTGTGCGGATCTCGGGTGAGCCCATGAACGCCGAGTCGGAATGCTTGTGATAAGCGCCGCCTTCCGTGTACTTGTTGAACTGGGGGAACTTGCCCTTGTGGGTAAATAGCTTGCTGCGCAGCTCGGGGTTGGTCAGGATGGCCTGGAGCAGGAGCTGCGCATATTTTTGCGCAACGGGACTGTCTTGTTCCTTGAGCTCCAGATTTTGCTTGACTTGGCTTGCATAGCCAGTGTCGCTGCTATCGCCGGCATGCCAGGTGAGCCCGCTTAGGTCAGAAACTATCTGGTCGGCGAAAGCGCTCGGCAGGAATTGAGGTATTACGATCACCACCGGGTTTCACCTTTTGCGTGTCATCCAGGCATTGAAGGGAGCCACGATACGTTCGCTTTCGCCCAGGTAGGGCAGCACCTCATGCATCAGGAAAGACGGAAAGATCACCAATTGGCCCTCGATGTGTTTCAAATAGACCGGCGTCGCGCTGAATGTGGGCATGAGCTTTTCGTTGCCCGGGTCCGCATGCATGAACACCGCACCGCGCGGATCGTAGAATTTGACCATACCGCTTTCCGGGCGATCTTCCACGTGGTCACCGCTGCGAACACAGTAGATCCCCGACCACGAGGCCTTGGGATGATAATGAATCGACTGGTAGCCGCCACGCCGCGTAATGTGAAACCAGGCGTGAAAATGAAACTCGAACTGGGCCATCTCTGCGTCCGAGTAGCGGTTTATCATCGCCACGTAGTCGCGCAGGATCTGACGGCATGCACGCGCCAGCTCCTGCGCCGGTGCATCGGGCCAGTCAAATAGATCAAAGGTGCTCTCGAAGATGCTCCCGACTTGTGTCGGAATGTGTACCGGGCTGCGATACTTGTCGCCGTATTTCTCCTTCTCGAGAAACAGCTCGGTGAGCTCGCGATTCAGCCGTTCGCTGTCGGGCAAGGCAGCCGTGGCGAGCGGCGTGGCGAATACCGTGGTGATCTCTGCATTGACTTGAGTCACATCGAGACCCTGTGAGATGAGTATGACAAACGCGGCGATAAAGCATCATCGTCGTTCGCTTATTGGACCCGAATTCGGATCAAGCGTCCAGCGATGCGCGAGGATTCTTAGCGTGGCGCTCGGAATTAATGATGCAGGATCTGGCTAAGAAACAGCTTCGTTCGATCTGATACCGGATTATTGATGAACTCTTCCGGCTTGTTTTCCTCGATGATCTGACCCTCGTCCATGAAGATGACGCGATTGGCCACGGTCTTGGCAAATCCCATCTCGTGCGTGACGCAAAGCATGGTCATGCCGCTTTCTGCCAGCTCGACCATGACGTCCAGCACCTCCTTGATCATTTCCGGGTCGAGCGCAGACGTTGGTTCATCGAACAGCATGACTTTCGGGCTCATGCACAGCGATCGGGCGATGGCGACACGCTGCTGCTGCCCGCCGGAGAGCTGGCCCGGATATTTCTTTGCCTGCTCCGGGATTTTCACGCGCTCCAGATACTTCATGGCGATTTCCTCGGCTTCCCGGCGTGCCATCTTGCGCACCCATATCGGCGCCAGGGCAAGGTTCTCAAGCACAGTCAGATGCGGAAACAGGTTGAAGTGCTGGAACACCATGCCGACCTCGCTGCGAATCTGCTCGACGTGCTTCAGGTCACCGGTCAGTTCCGTACCCTCGATGATGATTTGGCCGCGCTGGTGTTCCTCAAGTCGGTTGATGCAGCGGATCAAGGTCGATTTGCCTGACCCGGAAGGTCCGCAGATCACAATGCGCTCGCCTTTATGCACGGTCAGATTGATGTCTCTGAGGACGTGGAAAGAGCCATACCATTTGTGGACGTCGATCATCTGAATCATGACCTCCGCCGAAACGGTCATCCGTTTTGTGGATCTGCGTGCCTTTTCTGCCATCTTAGCCTCCTGGTAGCTGCATTAGTTGCTCAGATGGTCGACTAGTGACCGGTATGAAGTTTCCGCTCCAGATATTGGCTGTAGCGCGACATGCCGAAGCAGAAGACCCAAAAGCCGAAACCCGTGAAGACATAACCCTCGACAGCGAATCCGAGCCAATTGGGATTGGTGGCTGCCAATTGGGCCATGCCCAGGAAATCAAACAGGCCGATGATAAGCACCAAAGTCGTGTCTTTGAATAATCCGATAAAGGTGTTAACAATCCCCGGGATCACGAGTTTCAGTGCCTGCGGCAGCACGACGAATGTCATCATCTTCGGGTAACTCAGCCCTAAGGCCTGCGCGGCTTCGTACTGGCCCTTGGGGATCGCTTGTAGACCGCCGCGTACGACTTCGGCCATATAGGCGGCCGAGAAAATCATGACGCCGATCAGCGCTCGCAACAACTTGTCGAAGTTTAGGCCCTCGGGCAGGAACAACGGGAACATGACTGACGACATGAATAGCACGGTAATGAGCGGCACGCCGCGCCAGAACTCGATAAAGCCCACGCAGACAGCCCTGATGATCGGCATGCTCGAGCGACGGCCAAGCGCCAGAACGACGCCGATGGGCAACGAGGCGACAATGCCTGTGACAGCGATCACCAGCGTCAGGAACAGGCCACCCCACAGCGGCGTTTCAACCTCTGGAAGCGCCGATTGTCTTAAACTGGCAAAGAACGGTTCGGTGTTCGCTGTCCAATCGAGGGTACCGAAGTTCAGAAAATCGGGTGGCCCTGCAAACACGAGATAGGCGATCAGCAAGTAGGCGGGCAGCAACAGCCGCGCTAAGCTGCCGGCTAAGCCAGCACTACGTTCGTAACCCCACGGGCCGATGGCGGCGAGCGCTAGCAGCGCTGCGGTCACGGCCATGGCTCCGGGGGGTGACGATCCCGCGGTTTCATGCCACACCCACACCGGCAGCCTAAAACCGATGTAGGCAATGACGGCGACCACAATGCACAGTTGCCAAAAATGGTCCGAAATAAAGGTGCGCCATTGCGAGAGCATCAATCCCACTGCCAGCGCGATGATCGGCACGGTGGCCAATATCACGCCGATAAAGGCGGACCAGGCGGGGGCGCCGTAAAGCAGACCGGCCGTCCAGGTCGACGCCGCCGACAAGCCCCAAAGTGGCACGAGAATCAATAACAGCGTTGAAACGACGGCGCTGCGTTCCCGCCAGATTCCAAGCAGGGGCAGTAACGCCAGTGCGGCGAGCGCCAGCGCCGAGAATTGCATGAGCCGATACGGCCAGGCCTCGATGTCTTCGGCGTACAGCCCCGTGAATAAATAGGTCGCGATCGGCGGGTAGATGATCAGCAGAAACACCGCAAGCCAGTGCTTCCAGCGGAAACGGGGGATGAACAGCGGAATCATCGCCCCCACGAGCAGGATGTAGGCAGTATTGACACGCCAGAGCTCGACATCGGGGTAGCGCCCGTACATGAGTTGTTTGAACCAGACATGGATGAATACCCAGCAGGCGCCCTCGCGGCTGCAATCCTCGCGCTTGTCGCCAACCCAGTCGGCGTCGATAAACGCCCACTGGATTACGCCTGGAATCAGCAGGTAGACGATATAAAGCGCGAAAATCGTGAGCGCCACATTCGACCAGGAGGAGAACAGGTTCGTGCGCAACCAGCCGATCATGCCCACCGTAGTCACCGGTGGCGGCAGCTCAGGGTGCTTGCCAGGCTCGTAGTGCGGCATTTGCGCGTTCATGGCTAACGTTCCACGAGTGCCATTTTCTTGTTGTACCAATTCATAAATGCGGATATGAGCAAACTCAGGGTCAGGTACACCGCCATGGTGATTCCAATGATCTCTACGGCTTGCCCGGTTTGCATTAGCACGGTACCGGCAAACACCAGAACGAGGTCGGGATAAGCAATCGCTGCTGCCAGTGAGGAGTTCTTGGTCAGGTTCAGGTACTGGCTCGTCAGCGGCGGGATGATGATCCGCAGTGCCTGCGGGATGATCACCAGACGAAGCGTCGGTCCCGGGCGAAGCCCAAGTGAATACGCGGCCTCGGTTTGACCGTGACTGACCCCGAGAATGCCGGCGCGCACGATCTCGGCAATGAATGAAGCCGTATACATCGACAAGGCGAGCACCAACGCGACGAACTCGGGAATCAACTCCATGCCACCCTTGAAGTTGAAGCCCTGAAGGACCGGATAGTCCCAGCTCAGCGGAAAACCGGTCACTGCAGCGGCAATAAAGGGTAGGCCGACCAGGATCGCCACCGAGGCGTAAATCGTATGAAACTGCTGACCCGTTGCTTCTTGCCGACGGTGCGCCCAGCGCACCAGGAATATCACGGCAACGATCGCGGCGAGGAAAGCGATCGGTATGGCCATAAACCCCGGCCCCAAGATCGGTTGTGGCGAAAACAAGCCGCGATTGTTTATAAAGAAAGTATCGAACAGCGACGCGCTTTGCCGCGGCCCAGGCAATGTCCTGAGCACGGCGAAATACCAGAAGAAGAGCTGCAAGAGCAACGGGATATTTCGCAGCGTTTCGATGTAGACGGCAGCAAGCTTGGCGATGAGCCAGTTGCGGGAAAGCCGGGCGATGCCGATGATGAATCCGATAATCGTAGCAAGGACTACACCAATGGCAGAGACCAAAATGGTATTGAGCAGGCCAACGACAAAGGCGCGAAAATAGGTATTCTCCTCGGCGTACTCAATGAGCGTCATCGAAATGCTAAAGCCGGCCGTACGCCCCAGAAAATCAAAGCCCGATGCGATTCCCTGCCTTGCCAGGTTAGCCAGCGTATTGTTGACGAGGAAGATACAGAGGAGAATGATGCCGCCGAGTACCAGCACCTGGAAGAACAAGGCGCGATAGCGGGGATCGTTCCAGATGGGCGGCTTCGCCGGCGGCTTGGCCAGCGGCAAGGCTTCTTTCTTCTCGGCAGTCAAGGAAGGCCTCGGGTCCGTCTTGGACACTCGGAAAACTGCATCGTGAGCCCGACCCGTAGGCCGGGCTCATATGACACAGTTAATCGCGCGGCCTAGCGCACGGGCATGGCGTATTGCAGGCCGCCGTCCTTCCACAGCGCATTGGCGCCGCGCTCAAGCTTGAGTGGCGTCGCCGGGCCGACGTTGCGGTCATAGACCTCGCCGTAGTTACCGACTCCTTTGACGATGTTGTAGACCCACTGATTGTCAACGCCGAGGTTCTTGCCCATGTCGCCCTCAATTCCGAGCAGACGCTTAACGACCGGATCGTCGGAACTCTTCATCTTATCGACGTTCCTGGAGTTCAGGCCGTATTCCTCGGCCTCGAGCATGGCATAAAGCGTCCACTTCACGAGATCAAACCATTGATCATCACCGTGACGCACCACCGGACCGAGCGGCTCCTTGGAGATAATCTCCGGCAAGACCATGTGAGCGTCCGGATTCTTCATCTTTAGTCGCTGTGCCGCCAATCCCGAGCGATCGGTGGTGTAGACGTCGCAGCGGCCGGCGTCATAAGCGGCGACCACTTCGTCGGCCTTCTCGAATACGACCGGCTTATACTCCATCTTGTTAGCACGGAAGAAGTCCGCCATGTTGAGCTCGGTGGTGGTGCCGATGTTGACGCATACGGAGGCACCGTTGAGCTCCTTGGCGCTCTTGACGCCGAGTTTCTTTGGCACCATGAATCCCTGGCCGTCGTAGTAGTTGACGCCCGCAAAGTTTAGGCCGAGCGCCGTGTCGCGTACTAAGGTCCAAGTCGTATTGCGCGAGAGCATGTCAACTTCGCCCGATTGTAGGGCGGTAAAGCGTTCCTTGGCTGAAAGCGGTGTGTATTTGACCTTATCGGCATCGCCGAAGACCGCTGCGGCCACGGCGCGGCAGACATCTACATCGATGCCAGTCCAGTTACCCTTTTCGTCAGGATTGGAAAAACCGGGCAGACCCTGACTTACACCGCATTGAACAAAACCCTTGCGTTTGACATCGTCGAGCGTAGCCGCTTGCGCCAGCCCCATTACTGCGGTCAAAAATGCCAACGCGGCGGTGGCGACGAGAGTTTTGACCAGATTCATGATGACTCCTCCATTTGGTGTGATGTTAATCTGCTTGAGGGATGCCCCGCCGGTCGCAAACCATCAGACCGTTGAGGCATTTCAGGACGAAAACCTAGCATATCCGCTTCAAGCCACTCAAGCTGTTTGCGAGGACAGCCGCTCGGCGCACTGGCTCTGGCCCGATGTCAGCCCGCGAGTGGACTGCGCAATCAGGCGGCGATATGCTAGTAAAATTCCGAGCGTCGGTGCGGCCGTCGCCGAGCGATTTAGCGTTTTCTGAGGGTAAGGGAGATGAACATCAGAGACCGTGCAGAGAGTACCGCCAAATCGGTGTGCGAGGCTCTACACGCCAAACCATCGGCGGATCTGCAAAAACAGGTCGCGGACCTCATTGAACGGGCCCTGGCGGATGCCACGATCAAGCACAGCGAAGAGTGTGCCAAGGTCATTATGGGCTGCTGTTCGGCTGACCAGGACCTCGCCCATAAGATCGCCGAGGAAATCCGGCGCAAGAATACGGCGCTGATCGCGAACCTCTCGAGCATGCGTTAAGTCAGCACCCCTCGGTGTCGACTATCGACCGCCCGCGGCAACCGTCATCATCCAAACCGCGGCTGTCCGTTGCGACTATTTGCTAATCCGCCGCGTGCACGCAAGAAGGAGATCTCGTCGCGGTGGCAAACGTTCATGCACGCTTGATCAAGCGGATGAGGAAAAGCAGCACGAGCGCACCCACCGTTGCCATGATGAGCAAGCCGACAAGCCCGCCCACCTCAATGCCGAGCAGGTTGAACAGGAATCCGCCGAGGCATGCGCCGATAACGCCGACAACCAGGTTACCGATGAGCCCGAGGGCGCGGCCCTTCATGAGGGTGCTGGCAAGCCAACCGGCGATTAGGCCGATGACCAAGAACAATACCCACGCTAGCGGATCCATGGTTTCCCCCTGTTTGAAGATTTCCCAGGCGTCTACATACTTATTATAAGGTTTCGATGACGCAGGCCTCTGACGCTAGCGCTTCGATCCAACCTTGTAGGGCTGGCCACGCCCAGACCGTGTTGCGATAACTTACCACGTCGCTCGCGCCGAAACGGGTGCAACAGTTCAGCCCGATGTCTACGATACGCTCGATATCAGCCGTTACTGTCTCGTCGCAATCGCGCTTGGGATGCCTCGCGCATATGCCCAGTGGTAAGAGCAAGCGCAAGGCCGAGCAGCCGGCGTGCATCTCGTTGTTGACCGCAGGGGCGACACTGCGCGCGGCGGGTGCCCGTGGCCAAAGGCCTGCCGCGGCAAACAGCTCAGCGAGATACCCGGCGATCGCCAGGGATTCGCAAAGCACAAGATCGTCGCGCTAGAGCATGGGTACGCCCCGGTTCGTTGAGACGCGGCGAAGCCTTTCGGGCGACTCGTCCAGGTTAAGCGCAATCAGCGTTTGCGCGAGTGGCACTCCCGTCCGTTCGAGCACCAGCCTGAGACGTAACGATCAGGAGAAGTAGTTCTTGTTGCCAAGATGCAGTGTAGTCCGCTCATGAGTATTCTCCTAACCTGGGCGCTAAGTGGCACCCAGCTTGCGCAACGGTCGGCGCTCGGGCAATGTGTCGATACAAACTTTTTGTTTAATGAGCCAGCCTAATCCTATCCTGGTCGACGTATCGCGCGGTGATATGGTCGAAAGCTGCCATCGCGGCGCGGCAGCGGTCGTCGACGCGCGCGGAAAACTTATCGCTGCCTGGGGCGACGTCGAGCGAGCCGTGTACGCGCGTTCGGCGATTAAACCCCTACAGGCGCTGGCACTGGTCGAGAGCGGTGCCGCCGAGCACTTCAAGCTCGGTGATGAAGAGATTGCACTGGCGTGCGCCTCCCATAGCGGCGAGCCGGCGCACATCGAGTGTGTGATGCGGTGGCTAGGTCGCATCGGGCTTAGCGCAGACGATCTTGAGTGCGGTCCGCACCTCCCGCTTAACGAGCAAGCTGCTACCGAATTGTTACGTGCCGGAAATGCCGTGACTCGTCTACATAACAACTGCTCGGGAAAGCACGCGGGTTTCCTCACGACTGCGCTGCATCTGGGGCAAGCGACGCGTGGCTATTCCCATGCCGAACATCCGGTTCAGCGATACTGGCAGCAGTTGCTATCCGAGATGGCGGAGACTGATCTAGTGCGGTCGCCAGCGGGCATTGACGGTTGCGGAATTCCCGTGCGGGGCCTGTCATTGCGCACGACCGCTGCTGCCATGGCCCGGTTGGCCTGTCCGACCGGACTTACGCCCGCAAGGACGGCGGCAGCCAGAGCGGTGGTTCACGCCATGATCAATACGCCTCTTATGGTTGCGGGCAGCGGGCGCTTTTGTACGGAAGTGATACGAGGCGCTTCAGTACCGTTGATCGTCAAGACGGGCGCAGAGGGCGTGTTTACGGCGGCGTTACCAGGAACAGGACTGGGAATCGCACTCAAGATCGATGATGGCGCTGGTCGCGCAGCAGCGGTGGCGATAGGCGCCATCCTGGTCGCTGTCGGCGCGCTCGATGAGACCGCGTGTAAGGTCTTGGCCGATCATTTAAAGCCGCCTGTTCGTAATCGCGCGGGCCTGATCGTCGGTCACATGCGGCCAGCCGCAGCATGGGTGCCGCAGCGCATGTCAATCTAGCAATACGGGTTACTGTGCCGCCTGTGCGTTTACGAACGTCTTTCCTTAGTCTCGGTTGCCGCGGCTGATCGCATCGCCGCGGTTCGGGTCAACACCAGCAGATTACCAGCCAGCACCGTCGCAACGCCGACCAGCGCGGCCTTACTCCAGTGGTAGTCTTCCAGCACGGTGGAAATCGTCAGGGCGACGATCGGAAACAGTACGCTGGCGTAGGCTGCGCGGTCTGCGCCGATGCGACCCAGCAGGGTCAAGTACGCGCCGAAGGCAATGACGGTTGCGAACAGCGAGAGGTAGACCAATGATCCGATATAGGCCAAAGACCAATCGAAGGTCGGTGCCGGGCCGAGTAGTAAGGCCGCGACGATCGTGAAGGCTGCGCCGTAGGCCATGCCGAGAGCGTTGCTTTGAAGCACCGGCAGCCCGCGTCGTTGATTGTGCAGTGCAACCATGTTGCCGAGCGAAGCCACCCAGGTGGCGAACACCGCCAGGCCTACGCTGCGTAGAGATGTCGCGCCCGTGTCCAGGGCGCGTAGCTCGGGCCAAAACACGAGTGAGATGCCGGTCAAGCCCAGCAACGCGCCCGCGATCACGCGCGCGGACACGGGTGTCCTGAAGATAAGCGCGCCGTTGGCGATATTCATGAATACGATAGTGGAAAAAGTGACGGCGACCACGCCGCTTGTGAGGTGCTGGGTTACCAAATAAAAAAGTATGTAATTCAACGAGAACAGAAACAGGCCTTGTAGCGCGACAAACACGTGATCGTGCGCTCTGAAGTACAGCCGCTTCCCGCTGCCGAGGCAGAACATCGACAGCAAGGCGGCCGCCAGGACGAAGCGATAGGCTACCGACCATACCGGGTGCACCGTGCCGAGCTGCAGCGTGATGGCAAACCAGCTCGAGCCCCATACGAGTACGGTGATGGTGTACAGTAGCTGCGTGGGCACGCTTGCTCTCGCTTTTTTTGGCGGTCGAAGGTCTGCGGCGCCGGCAATCGGCTCAGGCATGCTGCCACACGCGTGATTGCAGCCTCAAGTGCGGACCGACGCTTGGCGGGGGCGGTGCCACGGCTCACACCCTGATTGTGCTACGCATTCTTCTTGGAATGGTTTTGCCGATCGCGGCAACGTCCGCATTCGCCGATCGGAGTGACAAGCGCCTCGACGCGCTGTTCAAACAGTTGCGAGCGATGCAGGATGCGGAGTTAGGCAATGTCCTGCGGCCGAGGGCGCAGGGTTTAGCCCCGGCACGACGAACTGCTCACGGCCGGTCAGCCAGTATCGCTTCTGCCGGGGTGCACGGGCGTTTCTGCACCCGTGCTGTTTCCGCGTGGGTCAGCACGCCGCCCACCACCGTGAGACCACGCGCCAGCCACGGATTGCGCCGACAGGCTTCCAGGGGCCCGTGCTGCGCAATCAGCTTTACGCAGGGCAGTATCGCCGCCGCGTAACCGGCCGACGCGGTGACGGGCACCGCTGCCGGGATGTTGTCCACACAAAAGTGACGGATGCCGTCGACCTCATACACCGGGTCTTGCCACGTGGTCGGGCGGCTGGTCTCGATCGCCCCCGCCGGGTCGCAGGCAATGTCGACGATCACCGCGCCGCGTTTCATGTCTTTTAGCATCCGACGGCTAATCAAATGATCGGTGCGGCTCTTGTCCCACAAGACGCAGTTCAGCAGCAAATCGGCTTCGCTCAGGTAAACAGCAAGCGCGTCGATGTGGTCGGCGATGAAGTCGCTGCGGCACCACTGTAGTTGCGCATCACGGCGGGTGCGCGCGTTGACGTCGAGGCCGATGACTCCCATGCCAAGGCCGAGCAGCGTACGCAACGCGCCCCGTCCGACGCCACCGAGGCCGAGTACGAGCGCCTTCGCTGGCGGTGCGCCGAAATGGGGCATGAAATGCCGCCCGCCACCGCCGTGCGCCGACAAGACCAGCCTGGCGCCTTCGAGGGCACCGACTTCACCTGCGAGCACACTATTGGGAGAGCCGAGCTCGTGGGTATCCTCGGCGGCGATGGCGATCAGCTTGGCTTCCAACAGTCGGTCGACCTGCTGGCGGTTGGCAGCCGCGTGCAGGTTAGTGAAAAGCGTATGAGCGGCACGCAGGTAGGCGTATTCGGCTGCCAGTATCTCCTTCACCTTGACGATGAGCTCTGCCTGACGGTAGACGTCGGCGCCGTGGTCGGCTAACTCGGCGCCGGCTGCCGCGTAGTCTTCGGGCGCCGCCTCCGACAGGATGCCGGCGTCGCGCTCGACCAAGACGGTGTGCCCGAGTGAGACCAGCTCTTTAACCTGCGTGGGTAGCAAGGCGACGCGGCCTTCCTGAGGTTTGATTTCGCGCGGAATGCCGATCAACATGAGTGTGGAATCAAAGCGCTAACTCGTGGTTTCAGACTCGCACATCCGCGGCGGGCAAGGCACCGGCCGCTGCTATATCGTTCCGTCTGATCGCGGATCGTCGATGCGCACGGTCTCCTGTTTGTATGGCACAAAGCCGGCGCGCTGGTAAACCGCGATAGCTTTTGGGTGATCATGATTGCAGCTGTGAACCCAAACCCTCTGCGGGTGCTCGCGCCACGCCTCGTTGAGTCCCCAGTCGAGCAGGTAACGGCCGAGTCCGCGACCAATAAACTCTGGGATCAATCCGAAGTAGGCCACTTCAACTTGGTCGGCGATACGTCGATCGAGCTCGATATAACCTGCAGGTACGCCGTGCATATAGAGTACATGCACCTCTACCTTTGCATCGTGGATGATGGCACGCAGCATGTCGTCATCGAGCCGACGTCGTTCATGCCAAAGCCACGGCGCGCCGACCGTATTATATAGATAACGATAGAAGGACACGGTCGGGCTGCGCGCATGCTCGATGGTGAGCCCGCGCGGCAGACGGCGCGCGAGGCGGTGAGGTGGGCGCCGCATCTCGAGATGGGTAATAACCATGTCGAGTTTGCCGTCCGGGCGCCGGGAGGGTCCGCCCAGCGTCGGTGCGCGAAGGTCCAAATGCTCCTCTCGGTCCCCAGTATCAGCCATCGCGCTTGAGCCAACGCGACATGATGATTCTCGGTTCGACCGCGTAGCCGACTCTCTCGTAGAAGCTACACGCGGCTTCATTATCGTCGCGAATCATCAGTTGCACCTTGCATACGCCCTGGCGGGCGAGCCAAGCTTCAGCATGGCCTACCATTTTGCGGGCAAACCCCTTACGTTGCA
>CAYGAS010000398.1:0-3781 GCA_964347935.1 uncultured Nitrospiraceae bacterium
CGACTTCAGCACGGTGCGCGGCGTGCAATATCTGCAACCGCTGTTCGAGTTCTCCGGCGCTTGCGCCGGCTGCGGCGAGACCCCCTATCTAAAATTGTTGTCCCAGCTGTTTGGGGATCGCTTGCTGATCGCCAACGCGACCGGCTGCTCCTCCATTTACGGCGGCAACCTGCCGACGACACCGTGGGCGGCAAACCAGGAAGGGCGCGGGCCCGTATGGTCGAACTCGCTGTTCGAGGACAACGCTGAGTTCGGACTCGGGTTCCAATTGACGACAGCCAAGCACCGAGCCATCGCCGAGCAGCTTCTGCACGAGCTGGACTCGAGCCTTGGCGCCGACTTCGTCGATGAGCTTCTGTCCGCGCCGCAGGACGAAGAATCCGAAATACGCGCGCAGCGCGCACGGGTAAGCGAGCTGAAGACACGACTAGCAGCACTCGACAACGAGCGCGCCAGGCATCTGTTGTCTCTGGCAGATCATCTCGTACGGCGCAGCGTCTGGTTGGTGGGCGGCGACGGTTGGGCCTATGACATTGGCGCCGGCGGCCTCGACCACGTGCTATCGATGGATCGCGATATCAATGTGCTGGTGATGGACACCGAGGTGTACTCCAACACCGGCGGTCAGATGTCCAAGGCCACACCGCTTGGGGCGGTGGCTAAATTTGCCGTTGGCGGAAAATCTGTGGGCAAGAAGGATCTCGCGCTGCAAGCCATCTCCTATGGCAACGTGTACGTGGCCCGCATCGCGCTTGGCGCTAATCCTCAGCAGACGCTGCTGGCGTTTCGCGAGGCCGAAACCTATAAGGGCCCGTCACTCATCCTCGCTTACAGCCCTTGCATTGCCCATGGCATCAATATGGAGCATGTACTGCGGCAGCAGAAGCTCGCTGTCGAGAGCGGTTACTGGCCGCTCATGCGCTATAACCCCAATCGTCGCCGTGACGGACACAATCCCTTCTTGCTGGACTCCCCGCGCCCGACCATTCCGGTCAAGGAGTATGCCTACCGCGAGCTGCGCTACAGCATGCTGCGACGTACAAACCCGCAGCAAGCCGATCACCTAATGAAGTTAGCGCAGGAAACGGTCGATCTGAAATGGAGCATCTATGAAGAGATGGCTACCCGCGGGGATCCGCATTATCACTTCACCCAGCCCAGAGCAGCGGCCACAGGCCCAGCCGCGGCGGAAGAGTGAGGCATGGGCGACGACGCTTGAAAACTGTAAGAGGATAGAAAAATGGATCTGCGCACTCGTTATATGGGTATGAAATTGCAACATCCAATCGTTGCGTCGGCTTCGCCACTGTCCGAAGATCTCGGCAACATCCGGCGGATGGAAGACGCCGGCGCGGCCGCCATTGTGATGTTTTCCTTGTTCGAAGAACAACTCAAGCACGAAGCGGCGGCGATGGAACATTTCATGCAGTACGGAACGGAAAGTTTCGCCGAGGCATTGAGCTACTTTCCAGAGTTCGACGAATACCACGCCGGCTCCGAGCGCTATCTGGAGCTTTTACATAGCGCATCCCAGGCGGTCGACATCCCGGTGATAGGCAGCTTGAACGGGATCACCAACGAAGGCTGGATCGACTACGCAAAGAACATGCAGGAGGCAGGTGCCAGCGGGATCGAGCTCAATATTTACTACATTCCGGCCGACACGACCTTATCCGGCCGAGAGGTCGAGCAACGCTACGTGGAGATACTCAAACGCGTCAAGGCTTCGGTCTCCATACCGGTCGCGCTGAAGCTTGGCGCTTACTTCAGCTCCTTCGGCCATCTTGCCAAGCAGCTGGACAATGCCGGTGCCGACGCCCTCGTGCTGTTTAACCGGCTCTGGCAACCAGACTTTGACATCGATCGATTGGAGATCTTGCATAATCTGAACTTGAGTAACGCCATGCAGATTCGCTTGCGGTTATTGTGGATCGCGCTGCTATACGGGCGGATCAAGGCGTCACTCGCCGCCACTACCGGTGTGCAGACCCACATTGAAGTCATAAAGTACCTGATGGCGGGCGCCGATGTGGTCATGACGACCTCGGCCTTGCTCAGGAACGGGATCGAGTTTCTGACGGTACTTCGAGACGGTCTGAAAGAATGGATGGAGCAGAAAGGCTACAGCTCGGTTGCGCAGATGAAGGGGTCGATGAGTCAGCGCAACGTCGCTGACCCAACGGCATTCGAACGGGCCAATTACATCAAGATATTGGAACGCTACAAGAGCCCCTACGTGATCTGAGCACCAGCGCCGCTCGGTCCAAGCTTATAGGTCTTCAATGTGCTCGCGCGCTTCGAGCACCTTATCGACGATCAGCTCGACATGTTGCTCGTCGATAAACGGAGACATGATGTACGACTTTAATGCGGCGATCGGTACGCCGTAGGCAGTCTTGCGATAGCATTCGGTCATTGACAACAACACCCCGTCCCCGCGCATCGCCTGATCGTGCAGATAACGATAAATACTGCGATTATATTCGTTGTGCGCCAGTAGTTGATCGCTATGCGTACGGTCATTGTGCTCGCTTTCCTTGATGGTCCAAGTATCTACGTTGTCTGGATAAGCGCGAAACAGCGTGACTGTCCCGAAGTTGCCGCCGTTTAGAACTGTCGTATAAGCATTGCCCTCCAAATTCTCGCGTAACACCTCGGCCATCTCCACGAGATGCCCGAGCAGAGCACGCATGCCGTCTTTGCCCAAAAGCGTGAGATTGGCCAGGGCCGAGAGTACACCGCCGCCGGTGCGGGAGGTCTCCAAAGTGAACTTGGCCGGATGGCTCTCGCCCATTTGAAACAAATAAGGCATCTTGCTTCGTTCGCGCGCCAACAGGCCTAGGTCGGCGCGGTCGCGCACGAGCAACAGGCTTGATATATATGGCGTGAAGCCGGTCTTATGGAAGTCCACGCCGATTGAATCGGCCAGTTGCAGTTTGGCTATCCGCCGGCACGCACCCGCGAGTGCCCGCAGCGTGCGCGGGCGAAACGCTAGCGGATTGGTGTCAAAATCATAGTCGTCAAACACTGACCAGGCCCAGCCGATAACAGCGTCCGCATGCACGTGCGGCCGGTAGGCAAGCCCAAACTCGTCGACCAGGCGGTCGCGCACGGCGACGATCGCCTCAAGGTCGTCCAAACCAAATGCATCAGTGGTTCCCAATGTGACTATGAAGGCGGCGATTTTCTTCCCCTGCCGAACCACCTCGCGCGCCCGCTCCTCAAGCAACGGCACCTGCACGTCGTTGTCGAGGTGGGTGGGGATCTCCAACAGGCAACGCTCACCGAGGCCGAGCCACCCGGTGATGTTGAGGCGGCTGTAATGACTTTGATCAGAAGTGAGGACGAACAGATCTTCACGAATGCCCTGCTCCATCGCGCCCGGCAAGGCCTTTTCGATCCCGAGCTTGACACCGTAGAGATTGGTTCCCGTACCACCGAAGGTGAATACCCCACCCGCCTTGTTGGCATCAAAGCCGACCAAATCAGCGACCATCGCCATCACCCGTGCCTCGGCGACAGCAATGCCTACACTGGTCTCGTCCGAAGCGAGGTTCGGATTATAGATGCAGGGCAATAGGGAGCCGACGATGCTCGGGATCGAGGGTGGCGCCACGACGTTGACTTGGGTACGCGGGTGGCCCCAGATCGGTAAGCCGTTGAACTGCCGCACGAGCTCCGCTGACACCTCTTCGGGCGTGGACGGCCCATTGGCAATTCGGCTCTTCAGCGCTCCGGCATAATCCAGCGGCCCAGCCTCGCCCAGAATCGGAACGTGCGA
>CAYGAS010000399.1:0-7084 GCA_964347935.1 uncultured Nitrospiraceae bacterium
TATACCCCACAGCGTCTGGTGGGCCTGATCCGAGATGTACTGCAACGCACCTGAGGGGTCGATAAGTATGGCTGACGCACTGATCCTAATCGTCGAAGACAACCTGAAAAATCTCAAGCTGATTCGCGATCTGCTGCAGTTCAAAGGTTATCAGACGATCGAGGCCGAAACCGCCGAAGCGGGCATCGACCTGGCGCGGGAACGGCGTCCCGCTTTGATTCTGATGGACATACACTTACCCGGGATGGACGGGCGCAAGGCCATGAAGGCCCTGAAGACAGACAGCGCGACCCGAGAAATTCCGATCATTGCGCTCACCGCCTCTGCCATGAAAGGCGATCGTGAGGCTCTATTGGCCGAAGGTTTCGACGGCTATATCGCCAAACCGATCGACATAAAGGAAGTGCCCAAGACGGTGGAAAATTACCTGAGTAGAAAACCATGAAACAGCATTCGTTCACGGACAGTTTCCCGCTCTCGATGAAATCGATGGAAGACAAAGATTTATCTTCGCGCGCGCCCAGATTTTTGGGACGGCTATTCGTGGGAGCGTTGATCGCGATCTCGCTGTGTGCGCGTGCCGCATTGGCCCACCACAACGCAGACAACGTCGTCGTCTTCGGAGGCACGTTGTCGCTGTCGGGGCGTTACGCGGAGCCAGCAGGGCGGTACTTTAACGTGTTCAAACTATACGTCGAGCAGCTGAATGAGCGAGGCGGCCTACTAGGCCATAAGGTCGAACTCAGGATCCTCGACGACAAATCGGAAAGGCACACTGCCATCGAGCTTTACCAAAAGCTTATTACCGTGGACAAGGTTGATCTCGTCTTGGGACCGTATTCGAGCGCCATCACCGATCCCGTGGCGAATGTTATGGAGCGTTACAGAAAGCCATTCCTCGCACCGGGTGCTGTATCGAAAGCCATTTGGCAAAGGGGAAGACAGTACATTTTTAGTCCTCCCATCGTGATAGCCCAGAACTACCAGAAGGGTGCGCTTGAGATCGCCAAGGAAATCGGCGTGAAGCGGATCGCCGTTATTGGGGAAGGCAGTCTCTTCCCCATGCATACAACCGAGGGCACGCTGGAGTGGGCGAAGAAGCTCGATCTGGAGGTCGTGTTACTGCAGAGTTATCACAAGGATGAGAAGGACTTCACCGCTCTTCTCAAACAAATCGCGGTGAGCGGTGCCGAGGCGATCTTCTCGAACAGCTATTTCGCTGACTCCGTGGCGCAGCTCCGGCAAATGCGCAGGCTTAAGATCAACACAAAAATTTTCTCCGGCACCGTGGGGCCTGCTTTGCCGAGATTTATCGAGGAACTCGGCAGTACGGCAGAGTTTGTGCTCGGTTTCAGCATGTGGGAGCCGGCGCCGGCCCTGGGTCACCCAAACATGAACGAATTCATTGCGAATTACGAGAAGCGCTATGAAGTAAAACCAAACTATCACGCCGCCCGCGGCTATGCCTCCATGCAGATCCTTGAAGCCGCGGTCAAGAACGCGGCCAGTTTTGAACCGCAGAAAGTCCGCGATGCGCTAGCCTCAGTCACCGTGGAGACCGTCATGGGGCGCTGGAAAGCCGATGCTCAGGGCATGAGCACTGTTGAGGGTCTCACCTTTCAAATCCAGAACGGCAAACGCGTGATTGTTTGGCCGAAGCATATCGCCGAAGCGAGGTACATCCTTCCGATGCCTAGGTGGGAGGAGCGATCTGGGAAGTAGGCGCTTTATCAAACAGTAGATCAATGACCGAAACACAAACAAAAATCCTCGTCGTCGACGATGAAGAGAAAAACGTCAAGCTCATGGAAGCGATATTGCTGCCTCGCGGCTATCAAATCATCAAGGCTTTCAATGGCGAGGAGGCACTCCGCCAGGTGGCCGAGCACACCCCGGACCTGATTCTGCTGGACGTCATGATGCCCATCATGAACGGCTTCGAGGTATGCAAAAAGCTGAAGGATGACGTTGAGACACGTCTGATTCCAATCGTCATCATGACAGCCTTGGGTGAACTCGACGATCGCGTAAAGGGCATCGAAGCAGGCGCTGACGACTTTCTCACTAAGCCGGTTAACCGCGACGAGCTGCTGGCCCGTATACAGACCTCCTTACGATTGAAGCAGGCGGTGCAAAAGAAGGTAGAAACTCTCAAGGGTGCGCAGGCATACCTTGCCCGTTTTGTACCGCAGTCGGTCATCCGCCAGCTCGAGGAGAACCCCGAGGCCCCCGAGCTCGAGAAAACCGATCAGGATATGTCAGCGCTGTTTGTCGATGTAAGCGGCTACACCAAGATGAGCGAAGGCATGCGTCAGACCGCGGACTTCATGATCGAGAAATATTTCTCACGATATCTCGATGTCATCCATGCCCACGGCGGTGACGTCACCGAGACCAGCGGCGACGGGCTCATGGTCGTTTTTCCCGACAACGATCCCAGGGAGCATGCCGTCAATGCAGTCAAGGCGGCGCTGGAAATGTTGGAGAAAACCCGCGAGCTCAACGAGCAGCTCAAGGGCATCTTCGACCCGATCGCGGTCCACATCGGTATTAACTCGGGCATCGCCCTCATTGGCCCCACCAAGTACGAGGGTGCGAGCGGAGTCCGCTGGACTTACACGGCACATGGGCCCGCGGTGAATCTTGCCGCCAGGATCGCTGACGTCGCCGAGGGCGGCATGATCTGCGTGGGTCCTGAAACCGCTCGCCGCATCGAGGGTGTCTTCGCCCTGCAGGAAATCGGCAAGAAGGAGCTCAAGAATGTCAAAGGTGAGGTGATGATCTACCAGGTTTCCAGCGAGGCCGCTGGGTAGCAATCAGCACCGGCAACGCTCTTGAGGCATACGCCATGGTAGGGGCATTAATTCTGATCGTCGAAGATAATCCACGAGATCTGAAGCTCGTGCGTGACGTGTTGCAATCCAACGGCTTTCAAACACTCGAGGTAAACACAGCCGAGGCCGGTATTGAGCTTGCCCGGGAGCACGGACCGGCGCTAGTACTCATGGACATTCAATTGCCGCAAATGAGTGGCCGTGAAGCCGCCAAAATCCTTAAAGCCGACGCAACGACTCAACATATCCCGATCATTGCACTGACTGCCTCTGCCATGAAGGGGGACCGCGAAAGCTTGTTGGCCGAAGGCTTTGACGGTTACATCGCCAAACCGATCAATATCAAAGAGTTTCCCGAGATCGTGCGGAGCTACTTGGGCTAGATGGATGACTGAAAGCGACATTGAGCTCTTCAACGACAGCCTCGAGCGATGCACGGCGCGGCATGATTTTCTGGATCTGTTTTACCAGACCTTTCTGGCATGTTCGCAGGAAGTCGCCGAAAAATTCGAGCACACCGATTTTGACACTCAGAAAAGGCTGCTCAAAGCCTCCTTATATATCATGATGTTGGCTGCGATGGGCAAACCTGAGGCCCGGACACACTTGGAGCGAATCGCGGAGGTCCATGATAGAAACCACCACGATATCCGCCCTGAGCTCTACGATCTCTGGTTGGATTGCCTGCTTAGAACCGTGAAAGATTTCGATTCGGGGTTCAATGCCAGTACCGAGCGCGCCTGGCGCGCCATGATGGCGTCGGGCATCTCGCTGATGAAGTCGCGGTACTAAGATTTCTGCCCCAGCAGCGCGTCATACAGCTCGTCCATCCCCTCTCGCCGAGGCCAGCCTATCGAGGAGCGCTTGAGCATCTTGCAAATCCGGTGTGTCGAAGCCTTCCGTGAACCAACGATAGACGCGGGTAAGCAATTCGCAAGCTTGCTTGTGCTTGCCCTGACCGTGCCACAGCCCTGCGAGGCTTGTGGCAGCGCGCAGCTCCCACGATTTCGCTTGCTGGCGGCGCGCAATACCCAAGGCGTGATCGAAGCACGCCTCGGCTTCTGCGGTTGCCTTCGGAGTTGCGTGCTGAAGCGTTAGCTCGCCCTTTAGCCGATAGAGCTCGGCTGCATACTCTTCTTCCCCCGTCTGGCCCGCTGTATCGAGCGCTTCCGTGAGCAAAGTAAGTGCTTCATCGCCCCGCCCTACCGCGGCATAGGCGGCGGCGAGCATGGCTTGCATATGAGGCCGCCACAACCTAACACCCATCTTTTCCAACGTTGCAAGGCCCCCGCGTATTTGCACAATGACAGCGGTCGTCTGCCCTTCCGCGGCCAGCGTCCAGCCATGCAGCATGGTGGCAAACGCGAGCGGCCAAGCAAAACCGTGCTCGTTCGACAGGGCAATCGCTTGCGCCGCATGCTCGCTGGCAGCCTTTGCCTCGCAGCGATACTGGTGCAGCCAGGCACTGCAATACAGGGCCATCGCCTCGCTATAGGGATGGTTTAGGTTCCTGGCCATGGCGAGCGCTTCTTGCATCCTGACCAAAGCCTGATCTGCATAACCCAGACACCAAAGCGACCAAGACGCCATGATGCGGCCGATCACCCCAGCATCTTGCCCGAAGCGCAAGGCATGTCCTTGATGTTCTGTAGGATCGTGGAGCTCTATCGCTTCATTTGCATGGATCAAGGCTGACGAAAATGCTCCCTGAGCGTGAAAGGTAATCGACTGCGCTATATGGGCTTCGAGCGCGAAATCACTATCCTTCTCGGCCAAGGCCAACGGCAGCAAGCGTGCGCCCGTATTGTTGGCAAGCTCCAGCGCCTGTCTGGAGATATACATCTGCCACAATCCGAGCAGCACCAGAAATAGCTGATGCGTATCACCAACCTCCTCGCAAAGGTCACGTGCCCGGGTATAAGCCGCTTCTACCTCGCGCGCCGCGTAGCCCTCGGCAAGGATCCACGCTCGGCCGAGCAGAACTTGCAGCCTGAGCTCCTGCTCTTTACTTTGCGGCGTTTGTGGTGAAGTCTTCAGCAACGCCAATGCTTTGCTGAAATAAGCAATGGCTTCCATGTTAGATGAATGTTGCACGGCACGTTCGCCCGCTCGGCGCCAGTACAAAATGGCTTCCTCCTTAAACCCGGCGCCGGCGCAGTGATGGGCGAGCACTTCCGGTTCGGTCTCCGGGATTTCGGGGAACTGCTCCCCCAAAGCCGTCACGATGCGCGCGTGTTGGGCCTCACGCTCGGCACGCAGTAAACTGCTGTAGGCCGCCTCCTGAACCAGCGTGTGCTTAAAGCTGTAGGTCGCATGAGGGAATGTGCCGCGCACGTAGAGGAGCTCGGCCTCGATGAGCTTAGTCAGCGCAGCCTGTAGCTCCGACTCGCTCAGCGCGGAAACGGCAGAGAGCAGCCCGTAGCAAAACCGCCGGCCGATGACCGCAGCCTGCTGCGCTACGGATTTAGCTGGACCAAGCCGGTCGAGGCGGGCCAGCAGCAAGTCGTAGAGCGTATCTGGAATACCGATTGTGGCCAGCGGTTGCTTTAGCGTGTAGCAATCACCCTGGTCCTCGAGGATACCCGCTTCAAGTACGTTCCTAGTGAGCTCCTCGATAAAAAGCGGTACGCCGTTGGCCTTGCTTACGACCTGTTCTAGCAATTCTCGCGGAAGACTTTTTTGCGCAGTAAGTTGCTCCACAAGCGTCTTACTCTCACCGGGATTAAACCGCCGCAGCACTAACGATGTCACGTGCGGCTCACCGATCCAGGGAATCGACATGTCGGGTCGATGCGTGACGATCATGAGAACCGGGAGCGCTTGGATTAGCTCCACCAGCCGCCCGACGAACTCAAGCGTGGTAGGGTCACTCCAGTGCAGGGCTTCGAATATCACCAGCAGCGGCTGCTTCTTGGCAAGGCCAGTGAGTTGCTCCTCCAGGAACTTCAAGGTCTTTGCTTTCTGGCGCTGCGGCGTCAAATTCAAAACAGGGTAGCGTTGGTCCGTTGCAATGGACAGCAGTGCGGCAACGAGTGGCACCGCGTCAGATAGGTCGTCGGTGACCTTGGCAAACAGCGACTCCAACTTATCGAGCTTTACCGACGGTTCATCGTCGTGTGTCAAGCCGGCAGCGCGCTCCAGTTGATTAATCACCGCAAACAGTGCCGTGTCGCGGTGGTAGGGCGAACAATGAAAACTCAGAGGCTTGTGCGCCTCACCGGCTAGCATTTCTCGCATAGCGACAGTTAGACGCGACTTGCCAATACCTGGCTCACCGGCCAGTAACACCACTTGGCCTGCGCCTAGCTTTGCCCGCTGCCACCGGCGCATGAGCAATTCCATTTCCTCTTCGCGACCTACCAGCTGTGTGAGCTTGCGTGTCTCGCGCATAACCTCAAAGCGGTCTTGCGCTGGGCGCTCACGGGCCACCCGCCAGATCCGTACCTCGGCGTCGAATCCCTCAAGCAAGCGGGTGCCAAGGTCTTGATATTCGAACTGAGCCCCTACTAATGCTTTGGTGCTGTCGGCGACAAGGACGCTGTCTGGCGCAGCCACAGTTTGCAAGGCGGCCACCAGATAGGGTGTATCGCCTGCGATCGTCTCTTCTTGCACGCCGGTGTCACGAATTCGCTTGCCTACGACTACGTTACCGCTGGCAATGCTGATGCGTGTTTGCAGCTTGAGACCAAATGGCAGGCTTAATTCTCCTACGGCCTTAACGATCTGGAGCGCCGCGCGTATGGCGCGCTCGGCGTCGTGCTCGTCGGCCTGGGGATACCCGAAATAAACCGACATGGAATGGCCCATGTAGCGCGCAATATGACCGCCAAGGCGATTGACTATGTCTTCGCAACAATCCTCAAACGCAGCGATGACCTCACGCAGGTCCTCAGGATCGAGGCGGGTCGACAGTGCAGCGGCATTTACCAGCTCGCACAGCATCAGGTTCAGGAACCGGCGTTCGATCTTGAACGTCGGTGCGGCCTGTTCATACAGCGGAACATCAATTGCCTTCAACTCTTGCTTGTCGGGTGCGCCAAAAAACTGCCCGCCATGCGCCTGCGCAACACGCGCAAAAGGAAGCGGTGTGGATCCCATGCTGAGCGACGCCGGCTGCCTGGCGCGAAGCTGCTCTGCGATCTGCCGTGTGTCCGCTTCGGGCTCAACCCCCAGTTCTCGCTGCAGCATTTCGCGGCAAAGCTCGTATTGCTTGAGGGCTGAACGGGGCCGACCGCTCTCAATGTAGAGTT
>CAYGAS010000400.1:0-2895 GCA_964347935.1 uncultured Nitrospiraceae bacterium
GTGACAGCCTCCATGTTTGCCAAAGACATGACCATTGTCGGGTTTGACGACGAGCTTGCCGGAGCCATGAGTGGCGAGTTGCGCCGCCAAGAGGACCAGATCGAGCTGATCGCCTCGGAAAACTACACCAGCCCGCGCGTGCTCGCGGCGCAAGGCTCAGTGCTGACCAACAAGTATGCAGAGGGCTACCCGGGGCGGCGCTACTACGGTGGTTGCGAGTACGTCGATGTTGCGGAACGCCTGGCGATCGACCGCGCCAAGAAACTTTTCGGTGCTGACTATGCGAATGTACAACCGCACTCAGGATCGCAGGCAAATGTAGCCGCCTTCCTGGCGTTGCTGAAGCCCGGTGACACCATTCTCGGAATGAGTCTGGCCGATGGCGGGCATCTAACGCACGGGGCGGGTGTCAACATCTCCGGCCGTTTGTTCAAGGCCGTGCAATACGGATTGAGCAAAGAAACGCAGGAGATCGACTATGATGCGCTACGACGTCTGGCGCGTGAGCACAAGCCCAAGCTGATCATTGCTGGCTTTAGTGCATACTCGCGCATCGTCGATTGGCAATGCTTTCGCGATGTTGCCGACGAGGCGGGTGCCTATCTGATGGCCGATATGGCGCATGTGGCCGGTTTGGTGGCCGTCGGCCTTTATCCAAGTCCGGTGCAGCTGGCGGATGTTACGACCTCCACTACTCACAAGACCCTACGTGGTCCGCGCGGCGGCCTGATTCTGGCGCGGGCCGATCCGACGATCGAGAAGAGACTCGGCTCGATGATCTTTCCGGGGGTGCAGGGCGGTCCCCTGATGCACGTGATTGCCGCGAAGGCGGTAGCCTTCAAGGAAGCGTTACAGCCGGAGTTCAAGGCCTACCAACAAGGCGTTCTCGATAACGCCCGTGCCATGGCAGGCGTAATGCTGGAGCGTTCCTATGACATCGTTTCTGGAGGGACCGATAACCACCTCTTTTTGGTCAGCCTGATTCGACGCGGAATCACCGGCCGGGACGCCGAGGCGGCGCTCAGCGAGGCGAATATTACTGTCAACAAGAACGCCGTGCCCGACGATCCACACAAGCCTTCCACCACCAGCGGGCTGCGTATTGGCACCCCTGCCGTCACCACACGCGGTTTCGGCATTGCCGAGTGCACCCAGCTCGCGCACTGGATCTGTGACATCCTGGACAATCTGGCCGATGCGTCGCTGCGTCGTAGGATCAGAGGCGAAGTTGTCGAACTCTGCCGCCGTTTTCCCGTCTATGCCTGAGTCACCCGTGGCGAGCGCGATTTACGGCTCGCCAGTTAACGTTTAGGATCTAAGATTAGCGACTCGTGACGTAGGGCCAACCAAACCATGCGCTGCCCATTCTGTGCCCATGACGATACCCGTGTGATCGATTCACGCCTCGCTGACGACGGTCAGTCGGTAAGACGGCGGCGGGAATGCAGCGCCTGTAGCGCACGCTTCACGACCTACGAACGCGCCGAGCTGCGCCTGCCGCAGATCATCAAGTCGGATGGTCGCCGGGAATCGTTCAGCGAAGAGAAGCTCCGTGCCGGCATGGGCCGCGCGCTCGAAAAACGACCGGTCGACACCGAGGCGATCGAGGCCACGATCGGCCGCATCAGGCAGAAGCTGTTCGCAAGCGGTGAGCGCGAGATCAAATCACGGGCCATCGGTGAATGGGTCATGGAGGAGCTCAAAGAACTCGATCCGGTCGCCTACGTGCGATTTGCGTCGGTCTATCGCAGTTTCGAGGATTTGAACGCCTTTAGCGAGGAAGTGGAACGGCTGCAGAATGAGCCCAGCGCGGAGGTCCGGCGACGGCAGCTCAAGCTCATCCCTGACAGCGGCGAGCGGAGTGAGTGAGCGCATCAACCAGACCCGTTACATGGCCCATGCCTTGCGTTTGGCCCGGCGCGGGCTTTATAGCGCCGACCCAAACCCTCGCGTCGGGTGTCTGCTCGTCCAAGCCGACCGGATTGTAGGCGAGGGGTGGCATGAACGCGCCGGCGAACCCCATGCCGAAATCCACGCGCTGCACACCGCCGGTGCACGCGCGCAAGGGGCCACCGCCTTCATTACGCTCGAGCCGTGTTCGCACCACGGCCGCACTCCGCCTTGTAGCGATGCCCTGATCCAAGCGCGAATCGGGCGCGCCGTGGTGGCCATGGAAGATCCCAACCCAAAGGTCGGCGGCAAGGGAATAGCGGCACTTAGAGCGGCCGGCATCGGTGTCGAGGTCGGCCTATTGCAACACCAGGCCGAAGCGCTCAATCCGGGATTCATCAGTCGCATGCGTCGTGGGCGCCCGTTCGTGCGCGCCAAGCTGGCCGCCAGCCTGGATGGGCGCACAGCCATGGCGAGTGGTGAGAGCAAGTGGATTACCGGTGCGGCCGCGCGTGCGGACGTGCAGAGATGGCGCGCACGCAGCTCGGCGATCATGGTTGGCATCGACACAGTGCAGAGCGATGATCCGCGGCTCGATGTGCGCGAGATAACGCTCGCGCGCCAGCCGCTGCGAGTCGTGGTGGACAGCCGCTTGCGGATCTCGCCGCAGGCCAAGATACTGGCGGGGACAGGTCCGGTGCTAGTGGCGACCGCCGCCGATGAGGGGGGACGTCTCCAGCAGCTCCGCAGGGCAAATGTCGAGGTACTGCGCCTGCCGGGCGAAGGCGGCCGAGTCGACTTGACGCTGTTGATGCGCGAGCTCGTGGCACGCGAGGTCAACGAGCTGTTGGTGGAAAGCGGGGCGACCTTATGCGGCGCACTGTTGCAAGCGCGACTCATCGACGAGATTGTCTTGTATTTAGCCCCTTGTCTGATGGGCCATCAGGGTCGCGCGATGTTTAATTTGCCAGAGTTGCAGGGCATGAGTGATCGGGTCGCGCTTGA
>CAYGAS010000401.1:0-21477 GCA_964347935.1 uncultured Nitrospiraceae bacterium
ACGACCTTTATGAGTTGCTCGACCTGAAGATTTCACGCTGCCGGATGATCGTGGCCGAGCCGGGACAGTTGGCAGCCGCGGACGATCCTGGGAGCTGGACACGTTTGCGGATCGCGACCAAGTACGTGAAAACCACACGTCGGCATTTCGCCGCTAAGGGCATACAGACGGACATCATCAAGCTGTACGGGTCTATGGAGCTTGCGCCCCTGGTTGGCCTGTCCGATCGGATCGTTGATTTGGTGCACACTGGCGGAACGCTGCGGGCAAACGGCTTAGTGGAGGTCGAGCATATCGCGGACATCAGCGCACGCTTGGTAGCGAATAGGGCGTCGGTGAAGATGAAGCATTCGGCTGTGAAGGCGCTTGTAGCAAAACTGGCACAAGCGGTTGAACAACTATGAGCGCATCCGAGCTCAAGTTGCGTAGGCTAAATACGCGTGATGCCGACTTTGAGCGCGAGTTCACGCGCTTGCAACAACGTGAAAGCGGCGAACGCAGACAGGTCGAAATGGCAGTACGGGAAACCGTCACCGATGTGCAGATTCGCGGTGACCCCGCACTTCTGGAGTACACGCGCCGTTTCGACAGCTACGACTGCGCGAGTGCGGCTGAGCTCGAGGTACCACGGGCACGCATCGAGCGAGCAGCGTCTTTGATTACCCCAGAGCAACTATCGGCGCTAGAAGAGGCGGCTGAGCGCATCCGCGCTTATCATCGGCGCCAGCTAATTTCTCCCTGGCGCTATCGTGACCCCGATGGCACTTTGCTCGGTCAGCAGGTCACCGCGTTGGAACGCGTTGGTATCTACGTCCCTGGAGGCAAGGCGGCTTATCCTTCATCGGTGCTCATGAATGCGATCCCAGCCAAGGTCGCTGGGGTGGAGCTGGTGGTGATGGCTGTGCCGGCGCCGGGTGGCGTGCTGAGCGATCTGGTGCTTGCGGCGAGCGCACTCGCCGAAGTGGATCGTGTATTTACCATCGGCGGTGCACAGGCCATCAGCGCACTTGCCTACGGTACCCAGACTATCCCGCGCGTTGACAAGATTGTTGGGCCTGGCAACGTCTATGTGGCGGCAGCAAAGCGCATGGTGTACGGTCAGGTCGATATCGATATGATCGCCGGACCGTCGGAGGTCGTTATCGTCTGCGATGGTGAGACCGATCCGCGCTGGACCGCAATGGATCTGTTCGCGCAAGCGGAACACGATGAAAATGCGCAGGCCATTCTTATAAGTCTGGACGCGGCCTTTACGCGCCGCGTTTATGAAGCCATCGAGCAGCAGCTGGGCGAGATGGAGCGACGCGACATCATCAGGTCGGCGCTCGAGCGCCAAGGCGCGTTGATTACGGCGCAAAGCGCAGACGAAGCTATCGATTTGGTTAACCGCCTGGCGCCTGAGCACCTGGAGTTGTCGGTGGACGATCCGCTGCCGCTGGCCGAGCGCGTTCGCCACGCCGGCGCGATCTTTCTCGGGCGTTACACGGCCGAGGTGGTCGGAGACTACTGCGCCGGGCCCAATCACGTGTTGCCAACCTCCGGCACAGCGCGTTTCAGCTCGCCGCTTGGCGTGTACGACTTCCAAAAGCGCACGAGCTTGATCATGTGCACGCGCGAGGGGGCAGATAAGCTCGGCCGCGCGGCCTCCGTGCTGGCGCGCGGTGAAGGGCTTACGGCACACGCACGCTCGGCGGAGTACCGGCTCAAACAGTAGCCGCTCGAACCGACGCGCCTCGCATCCCCTTCGCGTAAGCATGAACATCAGCGACAAAGTCGAGCGCCTGATCCGGCCGGAAATTCGCGCGTCGCACGCCTACAGCGTTCCCGAGGCCACCGGCATGGTCAAACTGGACGCCATGGAGAATCCTTACCCCTGGCCGTCGGAGGTCAAGCAGGCCTGGCTTGAGACGCTGCGCGAGGTGCAGGTGAATCGCTACCCTGACCCGGATCCTGGCCGGCTCAAGCAGCTTCTGGGGGAGGCGATGGGGGCGCCGCCGGGTACGGGGCTACTGCTCGGCAACGGCTCCGATGAGTTGATACAGATCGTGTTGCTCGCCACGGCGCGCCCGGATGCGTGCGTGCTGGCACCGGTACCGACGTTTGTGATGTACCAGGTGATCGCAAACGCCGTGGGCATGCGATTTGTGGGAGTGCCCTTGGGTCGAGATTTCGTCCTCGACGTGCCGGCCATGCGCGAGGCGTTGCAACATCATAAACCGGCGGTCACCTTTATCGCCTATCCGAACAATCCTAGCGGCAATCTTTTTGCCGCCGACGCGATCGAAGGTCTCATCGCCGCGGCGCCAGGGTTGGTGGTGATCGATGAGGCCTATTTCGCCTTCACCGATGCCAGTTTCATCGCTCGCCTGCCCGATCTGGACAACCTGCTGGTGCTACGCACGCTGTCAAAGATGGGCCTGGCCGGTCTGCGCTTGGGGTTCCTGCTTGGGGCCGAGGCCTGGCTTCGCGAATTCAACAAGGTCAGGTTGCCTTACAACATCAACAGTCTGACGCAAGCCAGCGTGGAGCTGTTACTACGAAAGCGTGATTTCATGGCCAAGCAGATACAGCACATTCGTGCGGAACGCCAACGCTTGTTTGCCACACTCAAAAGTCTGCCCGGCGTGAAGCCCTGGCCAAGTGAGACCAATTTCTTGCTGTTTCGCGTGCCAGATGCGAGGCAAGTGTACGATGCGCTGTTCGCGGCCGGCGTCCTGGTTAAGAACTTAGACGCCGCTGATAAGACACTCGAAGGTTGTCTGCGCGTGACCGTCGGCACGCCACAAGAGAATGATGTGTTCCTAGACGCGCTCAAACGTATCCTCACCACCTGAGGCCGATGTGCGCACGCTGCTCGCCTACGTAGGGTTGTGATACCATTCCAGCCCTTGTGGCGATGCAACAGTGAGTACCGCAGTGAAGCAGCGAACTGCCAAAGTCGCGCGCGATACTAAAGAGACCCAGATCACCGTGGCGGTCAACCTCGACGGCACCGGCACGGCAAGGCTGCATACCGGCCTGCCGTTTTTCGAGCATATGCTGGAGCAGGTGGCACGGCACGGATTGATCGACCTGATCATCGAGGCCCGTGGCGACCTTGAGATCGACGCCCACCATACGGTGGAGGACATCGGTATCACCCTGGGGCAAGCACTGAGCAAGGCCCTTGGCGACAAGAAGGGTATTCACCGTTACGGTCACGCGTACGTGCCGCTCGATGAGGCGCTGGCAAGGGTCGTGATCGATTTCTCCGGGCGTCCCGGTCTCGAATACCGGGTAGATTTTTCGCGCGCTCGGGTGGCCGATTTCGATGTCGATTTGATCCATGAATTCTTCCAAGGATTCTGTAACCACGCCCAAGTGACGCTGCATATCGACAGTCTGTGCGGCAAAAACTCGCACCACGTCGCCGAGACTATATTCAAGGCATTCGGGCGGGCACTGCGGATGGGGCTCGAACGCGATCCGCGTACGACGGGAGTCGTTCCGTCATCCAAGGGCAGTCTCTGACGCCGCCACACTCGCGCGAACGAGCGCGGATTTATCTGGCGAGTTTCACCATTCCTGCATCGTAGTAGCATTCTGACCGGTCGAGATGAAACACATTGCAGTGATCGATTACGGCATGGGCAATCTGCGCTCGGTGCAGAAGGCCATCGAGCATGTGGCGTCTACGGTCAGGGTAACAGTGACCTCGGATGCCGATGAAATCCGCCAGGCCGACAGCGTGGTTTTCCCCGGGCAGGGCGCGATCAGCGGCTGTCTAGCGGCGCTGCAGAAACATGAGCTGCGCGAAACCGTGCTCGAGGTGACCCGCCACAAGCCGTTTCTGGGCATTTGTCTAGGTTTGCAGGCACTGTTCGAGTTCAGCGAGGAGGGCGGTGGTACGCCCGCACTGGGACTGTTACCCGGCTGCGCCAGGCTCTTCCCCCCTGAGCGTATGCGCGACGCGGTAAGCGGACGTGCACTCAAGGTACCGCATATGGGATGGAATCAGGTTCATCAGGTCCATGCGCACCCTCTTTGGACGGGCATCGCGCAGGATGCGCACTTCTACTTCGTCCACAGCTACTACGTTGAATGCAGCGACTCGCGCTACATTGCTGGAGAGACCGAGTATGGCTTGAGATTTACGGCCGCCGCGGCGCACGAAAATCTGTTTGCCTTGCAGTGTCATCCGGAGAAAAGCCAGAAGGCGGGCTTGCAGCTGCTGCGTAACTTTGTCGCTTGGGACGGCAGCATCTAGCCGCACTGCGAGATAGGCCGTCATGGGGTTTATTGTCATTCCTGCCGTTGATATCAAGGACGGAAAGTGTGTACGCCTGCGCCAGGGCCGCATGCAGGACGAGACCGTGTTCTCGCAGGATCCCCTGGCGATGGCGTTGCGCTGGGTACAGGCCGGTGCACGGCGCTTGCACGTCGTCGATCTCGATGGGGCGCGTGCCGGGCAGCCGGTGAATGCCGCGATCATCGAGGCGATGGCCAGCCGTTTTCCCGACGTGCCGATTCAGGTCGGTGGCGGTGTCCGGGACAGGGAAACCATTCGTGCCTATCTCGATGCCGGTGTGCACTATGTCATTCTCGGTACGCAAGCGGTGGCCGAACCGCAATTCGTGACCGAGGCGTGCGCCGAGTTTCGTGGCCATGTTATTGTTGGTCTGGATGCAAAGGCCGGCAGGATCGCTACTGATGGTTGGGCCAGGGTTTCCCGGCTTGAGGTCGTCGAGCTTGCGCAGCGCTTTCAAGACCAGGGCGTGGAAGCCTTTATCTATACGGACATCGGCCGAGACGGCATGATGGCCGGCGTCAACGTCGAGGCAACGCAACGTCTGGCTCGGGCGGTGTCGGTGCCCGTGATCGCCTCGGGCGGGATCACGAGCTTGCATGATATTCGCCGCTTGTGTGCCGTAGCCGAAGCGGGCATCGCCGGTGCCATCACTGGTCGGGCGATCTATGAAGGCTCGCTCGATCTGACGCTCGCGCAGCAGTTGGCCGATGAGTTGACTGGGGGAAGTCAGGAGTGAGGCGTGAGGCGTGGGACTGGGTTTTCCCCTGATCCCTAACACCTCACGATATAGTCATGAGTCTGGCAAAACGTATCATTCCGTGCCTGGATGTGGACAATGGCCGTGTGGTGAAGGGCGTTCGTTTTGTCGATATCCGTGATGCCGGCGACCCGGTCGAGGTCGCGCGTCGCTATGACGAGCAGGGCGCCGATGAGATTACGTTTCTTGATATTACGGCGAGCTCCGACGATCGTGAAACCATGGTACATGTCGTGGAGGCCGTGGCGAGCGAAGTATTTATCCCGCTTACGGTTGGCGGCGGCATACGCGAGCTTGCCGATGTGCGACGTCTGCTGAACGCCGGCGCCGACAAGGTGTCGATCAACACGGCGGCGGTCAACGATCCCGCACTCGTCAAGCGAGCCTCGGATCATTTCGGCGGTCAGTGTATCGTAGTCGCGATTGACGCGAAGCAGGTTGCGGGTAGCGCGACCGCACGCTGGGAGGTTTACACGCATGGCGGTCGCCGGCCGACGGGTTTGGACGCCGTCGAATGGGCCCGTCAGGTGGCCGAACATGGAGCCGGCGAGATACTGTTAACCAGCATGGACAAAGACGGCACGCGCGATGGCTTTGACCTGGCGTTGACGCGGGCGGTGAGCGATGCCGTCCGGGTGCCGGTAATCGCTTCCGGGGGTGTCGGTAACCTAGATCACCTGGTCAGCGGCATACTGGACGGGCACGCCGATGCGGTATTGGCGGCGAGCATTTTCCATTATGGCGAGTATACGGTCTCGCAGGCGAAGCAGCGCATGGCCGAATCCGGGATTGACGTGAGGCTATAGCCGCCCGATGGTATGGGATTGAGCACCGATGTCTACTGAAACACTGCTCAGCGTGATCAAGTGGAGCGGCGATGGGATGATTCCTGTCATCGCACAGGAAGCGGGTAGCGGGCGGGTGCTGATGCTCGCATGGATGAACCGTGAGGCATTGGCGGCGACCTTGCGCGAAGGGTACGCGGTCTATTGGTCGCGCTCGCGCGGTCAGTTGTGGCGCAAAGGCGAGCAGTCCGGCCATACCCAGGTGGTCAAGGAGATCCGGCTCGACTGCGATAAGGATGCTATCCTGTTGATCGTCGAGCAAGTCGGGGGAATAGCTTGCCACACTGGTCGACACAGCTGTTTCTTTCAGAGACTTGAAAACGATCGCTGGGCGGTAGTGGATGCGCCCCTAAAGAGCGAACAAGATATCTACGGGAACAAGTGCTGAGCCGCGTGCTCCATATGCCCTAACTACCATGTCCGATATCCTGAGCAGACTGGCGAAGGTGCTTGAGCAGCGCAAGCAGGCGCAGCCGGAGTCCTCATACGTTGCACGGTTATATGCCAAAGGCATTGATGCAATCCTGAAAAAGATCGGCGAGGAGTCAACGGAGCTGATCTTAGCTGCCAAGTCTGGGCAAGCGCGAGAACTCGTGCACGAGACCGCCGATCTTTGGTTTCACACGCTGATTCTGCTTGCGCAACGGGACTGTAAGCCGTCCGATGTGTTGGACGAGCTCGAGCGGCGTTTTGGTGTCTCCGGCCTGGAGGAAAAGCAACGCCGCGGCGACGCCAAGTAGATGAGTAGATAGGCACGCGGGCGTTATGTAAGATAGGCGAAAACCTTGAGCCGAATGTATCGCTGCCGGCGTGCATGGCTGAGGCGAGGAGACTGGAGGCGGTTATGGGCGGTATTAGCATCTGGCAACTACTAATTGTCCTGCTGATTGTGATCTTGATCTTTGGCGCAAAGAAGATTCGTAATCTCGGTTCGGACTTAGGTGGCGCCATCAAGAACTTCAAGCAAGCCGTAAAGGAAGGCGAGGAAGACGAGGCGGAGAACCCGCAGGCGGAAGCCAAGACAGGCAAGGTGATCGAAGGGGAAGTCACGGAAAAAAAGAAGCAGAAGGCATGAGCACCCGGGTAACGCTCCAAGCTGACCACCATGTTCGATATAGGTATTTGGGAGCTGGCACTCATCGGCCTGTTGGCCCTCATTGTATTGGGTCCGAACAGGCTTCCCGAAGTCGCCCGCACTGCCGGTAAGTGGGTCGGCAGCCTGCGCCGTTTCGTCGCGAGCGTTAAAGAGGACTTCGACCAGGAGCTGCGTACGGAAGAGCTGGGCGAGCTCCGCAAATTACAGCAAGAGCTCAGCGAGACGCGTCAGCTGATTAAGCGCTCTTCCAGTGATGCGCTCGAGCGCTTGCAAAGGGACATCGACGCCGAGAGCGCAGCTAAAACCGCTGCTGAATCTGGCGCATCCCGGCCCAGTCGTCCGCCTAGCAAGGTCAAATCCACGCACGCGACACGTGCCCGCAAGCCGAGCAAGCCCGCAGCCGCGAGCAGGCGCGCCACTAAAGTAGCCTCCAGGAAGAAGAAGAGTGGAGCACGACGAGCGCGATAGCAACGAGGGCACGTTTCTGTCCCATCTCGTCGAGCTGCGCGACCGTTTGATGTATGCAGTCGGCGCAGTAATTGCGGTATTTGTGGCGCTGGTCTACTTCGCGCGCGATATCTACGTTATCGTGGCGCAGCCTTTAATGGCGGTGCTCCCCGAAAACAGCAGCATGATCGCCACCGAACCGGCGGCGCCGTTTTTCATACCAATCAAGTTGACGTTCGCCGTGGCCGTTGTGATCGCCTTGCCGTATGTGCTTTACCAGCTCTGGGCGTTTGTCGCCCCCGGCTTGTACAAGCACGAGCGCAAGATGGTGGTCCCGCTGCTTGTATCGAGCACGCTGCTGTTCTACGCGGGCATGGCCTTTGCCTACTTTGTCGTGTTCCCGATCGCCTTCAGCTTCTTTACTGCCTATGCGCCCGACGGGGTGCAGGTCATGACCGACATCGGCGCCTATCTGAGCTTTGTGTTGCGCCTGTTCTTTGTCTTTGGCATATCCTTTGAGGTACCGATCGCGATTATCTTGTTGACGCGCACGGGGGTGATAGATCCGGATGTTGTAGCTGGTAAGCGACCTTATGTCGTGATCGGCGTGTTTACGGTGGCAATGCTGCTGACGCCCCCAGACGCGTTTTCGCAAACCTTGCTGGCGATCCCGATGCTGTTGTTGTTCGAAATCGGCATTTTTTTCTCACGTCGTCTGCGGCCCAGAGAGGATGAGCAGCAAGACGAGCCCGCGATTGGCGAGCTCGACGGCGCACTTGCCGGCGAAGTCAAGGCTAGCGGCCGAAAGTCTGGGCGACGGCACTCAAAGCGCACATGAGCGGACCCGCCACCGTCCGGCGATGGGGCCGGGCAAGCTTTATGCTGTCTGACATAGGCTCGAACTGCTCGGCCGTCCTGACTCGTCGTCTCTATGCGCAGCCCCAAATCGGCGCGCGCATCCACGCGCTCTGAGTCCATGGTGCAATGCCCGGCGGTTGCGCGCGACCGTCGGCGATGTGGGCACGCGCGGTCGCCGCGGTGAGGTGGCCAGGCGGCTGTGGGCCATTTGCGAGCGGGGGGAATGATTCGCCGATCGTTTGAGGTATAATGCGGCCGCGCTTTTTCCCGTCGAAAAAGCAAAACCTTAATCAAACTCTGCACTTACCTTCGGCGCTAAGGGGAAACGTTGTTTCTTGGGAGAGTCCATGGCTGACGAGGGGGTTAACCGAACACGGCGGCGTCTGTTGGTGGTGACCTCAGGCCTCGGTATGCTCGGTGCCGGGGTGGCCGCCGTACCCTTTATTGCCAGCATGACGCCAAGCGCCCGGGCCCGGGCCATGGGCGCACCGGTCGAGGCAGACATCAGCAAGCTCGAGGCCGGCCAGCGGCTGGTGGTGGAATGGCGGGGCAAGCCGGTGTGGATCGTTCACCGCACGGCAAGCATGTTGGCGATACTCCCGCGCATGGACAGCGAACTTGCCGATCCGAGCTCGGACAACAGTGAGCAGCCGAAATATGCGAAGAACGAGGCCCGTTCGATCAGGCCAGAGATTCTCGTCTTGGTAGGCATCTGTACCCATCTTGGATGCTCCCCCTTGGCCAAGTTGGAGCCGGGCGCGGCGTCAGGACTTGGCGCAGATTGGCGCGGAGGTTTTTTCTGCCCCTGCCATGGTTCGCTGTTCGACTTGGCTGGACGTGTCTACAAGAATGTACCAGCGCCCACCAACCTGGTAGTTCCGCCGCACAAGTATCTCAGCGACACGCGCATTCTCATCGGCGTTGACAGCGAGGGTGTTGCGTGATGCAGAGGTTGTTGGCCTGGGTCGATGAACGCTTTCCGCTCACCAAGGTATGGGAAGAGCATCTAGCGAAATACTACGCCCCCAAAAACTTCAACTTCTGGTATTACTTCGGCTCACTGGCATTGGTGGTGCTCGTTATACAAATTCTGAGCGGCATCTTTCTGACGATGCATTACAAGCCCGACGTCAACCTCGCGTTTGCCTCGGTCGAATATATCATGCGCGATGTGCCTTGGGGCTGGTTAATCCGCTATATGCACTCCACAGGCTCGTCGGCATTCTTCATCGTGATTTATCTGCACATGTTCCGCGGGCTGCTTTACGGCTCACATCGCTCGCCGCGCGAGCTCATCTGGCTGATAGGGGTGGTGATCTACGTCGCGCTTATGGCAGAGGCATTCATGGGTTATCTGCTGCCGTGGGGCAACATGTCCTATTGGGGCGCGCAGGTCATCATCTCGCTGTTTGATGCGGTTCCGTGGGTGGGTCCGCCCGTTGCTGAGTGGATCCGCGGCGGTTTCGTTGTTTCAGATGCCACGCTCACGCGCTTTTTCGCGCTGCATATCGCCGCCGTTCCGTTGCTGTTGGTCGGACTGGTCTACGTGCACGTCGTTGCTTTGCACAAAGTGGGTTCGAATAACCCCGATGGCATCGAGATCAAAAAGCGCAAAGGCCCTAACAGCGTGCCGCTCGACGGCATTCCCTTTCACCCCTACTATAGTGTGAAGGACATGGTCGGCGTAGTGGTCTTTTTGATGCTTTTTGCGGCGACGATGTTTTTCGCACCAGAGGTCGGCGGCTGGTTTCTCGAGCACGATAACTTCGTGCCGGCGAACATTCTGCAGACGCCCCCCGAGATCAAGCCACTGTGGTACTTTACTCCGTATTACTCAATTCTGCGCGCCAACACGGTTAACTTTTTTTGGATACCGGGCAAGCTGTGGGGTGTGTTCTTCATGGGACTCGCGATCGTGTTGTTTTTCTTTTTGCCATGGCTCGATCGCTCTCCCGTTAAGTCGATCCGCTATCGGGGATGGATGTATAAAACGGCGCTGGCCATCTTCGTCATCAGCTTCCTTATCTTGGGCTATGTCGGAACCAAGCCGCCCGAGGGCTTGTACAAGACGCTGGCGCAAGTCTGTACGATATTGTATTTCGCATTTTTCTTCCTCATGCCTTGGTACACGAAGTTGGACAAGACCAAGCCCGTGCCTGACAGGGTGAGGTGAGTGTGAAAAAGCTTTACCTGCTGCTCGCTATCTTTAGCGTACCTGTGTTGACGCTCGCCGCCGAAGCACCTGGCATCAAGCTCGACCCCGTAAGCATCGACCTGAATGATAAACCCTCTTTGCAGCGGGGCGCGCAGCTTTTCGTCAACTACTGTTTGTCGTGTCACAGTGCCGCCTACATGCGCTACAATCGCATGGGACGGGACCTGGCTATCAGCGACGAGTTGGTTATAGCGAACCTGATGTTCGTCACCGACAAAATTGGTGAGCTGATGACTATAGCCATGTCGCAAGAGGACGCAAAGAGGTGGTTTGGTACCTTGCCACCGGACCTGACGCTCGTAACGCGTTCGCGCGGTCCAACGTGGGTCTACAACTATATGCGCGGGTTCTATCGTGAGGACAAATGGCCGGGCAGATGGAACAATGCCTTGTTTCCCAATGTAGCCATGCCGCACGTTTTGTATGGGCTGCAGGGGACCCAGCGTGCCGTCTTCGAGACTAAGGATGACGGCAGTAAGGTGTTGAGCGGATTTGAGCTCGAGCGTCCGGGCCTGATGGACAAGGCCCGATATGATGCGGCGATGCGCGATTTGACGAATTTTCTGGTCTACCTGGGGGAACCCGCCAAGCTCGTGCGTTACCGACTGGGCGTGTATGTACTCATTTTTCTCGCCGTGTTTCTGGTGTTCGTCTACCTTCTTAAGAAAGAGTACTGGAAGGACGTGCACTAGCGCGTGCGCCACCTGCAAGTCAAGAAGGGGGCTTCTTGCCCCCTTTGCCACTAGTGCCTGCACCGGAGACGTAAATGGCATCGCCCATCAACCGCAAGCCGATCATGACGCTGTATTCTGGCGTCAATGATCCCTATAGCCACTGCACGCGTATCGTCCTTTTCGAAAAGGATGTCGAATGCCGTATTGTCGAGGTCGATCCCCATAAGAAACCACGGGAGCTGGCTGACCTGAATCCCTACAACCAGGTGCCGACGATCGTCGACCGAGATCTGGTGCTTTATGACTCTTTGATCATAAACGAGTACCTGGATGAACGCTTACCGCATCCGCCGTTGATGCCGGTCGATCCAGTGTCACGCGGCAAAGCCCGACTCATGCTTATGCGCTTTGATCGCGACTGGTACAGTCTGCTGCCGAAGATTACCGACGGTGAACGCCGTGCCGCAACACGGGCGCGTAATACCATTAAAGACGGCCTAACGGTGATCTCACAGCTTTTCAAGGAGCAACCTTACATACTAGGCGACGAGTTCTCGTTGGTCGATTGCTGCCTAGCGCCGATTTTATGGCGATTGGATTATTACGGTATCAATTTGCCCCGCCAGGCGAAGGCGATCATGGATTATGCTGAGCGGACCTTCGCGCGCAAATCCTTCCAGCTGAGTTTGACTGAAGCGGAGAAGGAGCTTAAATCAAAGAAGTAACAGCGGGCGCAGGCCAGCAGGTAAGCGATGACTTCCATCAAGCCATTTCTGATCGGAGCAATACGCGAGTGGGCGGTTCAAAACGGCCTGACACCGCAAATCATCGTAGATGCATCGGCTCCGGATGTGAAGGTACCGGCCGCCTTCGTGGACAGTGGCCGTATTGTTCTCAATATCCATCCGCGGGCCGTTGATCGTTACGCCGTCGACGACGAGCTGCTGGCGTTTTCGGCCCGCTTTGCCGGCCGCAGCCACACGCTCGAAATTCCCATGGCTGCCGTGCGCGCTGTTTATGCACGGGAAAATGGCCAGGGGGTGGCTTTTCCCGATGGCACGGACGACGATCAGAAAGTGTCCACGCCCGACCCGACTGACCCCGGCCCGCCGAGGAAGGGACCGCACCTGAAGGTCGTCAAGTGACAGGTGCAGACGGCGACGCCCGATTCCCGGGACAACGCCGAGGAGGCACTGTGACCAGCGTATCGCTACGGCGATATCCCCACATCGTGTCCTTCGGTGATTTATGTCACCATCTCTGGGCTCGTTTATGCCGTTTTTAGGGAAGGTGCCGTGATCAACGTCGTTCGCGCCGACATTACCAGCTTGTCGGTCGACGCGATCGTCAATGCCGCCAACGAGAGTCTGCTTGGCGGCGGCGGTGTCGATGGCGCGATTCATCGCGCCGCTGGCCCTGAGCTGCTCGCAGCCTGCCGGAAAATCGGCGGCTGTCCCACCGGCGAGGCCCGCATTACGCCTGGCTTCAAATTGCCCGCGAAATCGGTGATCCATACCGTCGGGCCGGTCTGGCACGGTGGGCACGGCGGGGAAGCGGCATTGCTGGATTCTTGCTATCGAAACTCCTTCGAGTTGGCACTGCAAAACGCCGTGCGCACGATTGCCTTCCCAGGTATCAGCACGGGCGTCTATGGCTATCCGAAACCCGAGGCCGCCCGCATCGCCACGGGCGTCATGCGCGAGTACGAGAGCAGGCTGGATGAGATTGTTTGCTGCTGTTTCAGTGAAGACGACCGCAAGCTCTACGAAGACGTACTCGGCGAAGTTACCTGAGCCACGGGCCAATAGCTCAGCTTGAAAGCGGAGTACGCTGAGGCCTAGAGCATACAGAGTACGACCTTTGCGCCTTTGCGGTCTCGGCGTTCATGTAGGGCGCGACTACGGCTTTGGATCTATTGCGGCGGGAAAATCTTGTCGGGATTCAGGATCCCATTCGGATCGAACTGCCGCTTGATACTTCGCATCAGATCGAGCGTCGCGGGATCGATCTCGCGATTGATGTAGTCACGCTTCTCGCGGCCTACACCGTGCTCGCCGGAAAGCGTCCCGCCGAGTTGTAAAACCAGGTCAAATACGCGTGACAGGCAGGGACGCGCCCTGCGCTCCTGTTCGGGATCCTGAGAATCGTACAGCAGATTGACGTGAAGGTTGCCGTTTCCGGCGTGCCCAAAATTTACAATCGGAATATCGTATTCACGGCTAAGCTGTTCTAGGCCCTGGACCAAGTCCGGAATCCGCGAAACCGGAACTACCACATCTTCATTGAGCTTGTTGGGCGCGATTTTGCGCAACGCCGGCGAGAGCGCGCCACGGATCGCCCACAGAGCGGCCACCTCCTGCGCCGTGGCAGCGACTGCCGAGTGCAGCAGGCCCTCGCCGCTAGCCGCCCCGCTCACCGCATCGACCGCCGCCTGCATGGCCACTTCCGGCCCGTCCACCTCGATCATCAACATGGCGCCCGCGTCCGCGGGCAGATCCACCTTGGCATAATCGCGAATCATATCGATTGCGGCACCGTCGATGAACTCAAGCGCGCAAGGAATTAACGGTTGTGCCATGATGCGCGATACGGCCAGCGCTGAGTCACGTACGGTTGCATAAATGGCCTGCACGGTACGCTTGGCCTGCGGTCGCGGCGTGAGCTTCAACGTCGCCTCAGTGATGACCGCCAGCGTGCCCTCTGAGCCGATAATCAGCCGAGTGAGGTCGTAACCCACTACACCTTTAGTGGTGTACACGCCCGTATGAATCTCAATCCCTGCACCGGTGATCGCACGTAAGCCGAGCACATTCTCGCGCGTCGTCCCGTACTTGACGGCGCGTGGACCGGCGGCGTTAAGTGCAAGATTGCCGCCGACGGTGCAAAAGGGGCTGCTCGTCGGATCGGGTGGCCAGAAGAAACCATGCTCCGCTGCCAGCTGTTGGATCGATTCGTTGATGACGCCGGGCTCTACCCGCATCACGCGATTGGCAGGATCGATATCGACGATTCGATCCATGCGTTCGAGCGACAACACCAATCCTCCCCGTAGGGGTATCGCGCTGCCGGTCGTCCCGGTGCCACGCCCGCGAACGACCAAGGGAACCCGGTAGCGGTTGCAAAGACTTACGATCTCTTTGACTTGCGCGTGCTCGACCGCGAACGCTACGATCTCGGGAGCGGCATGCTTGCGCGAATTATCGTAGCCGTAAGTCCATCGATCGGCCGGGTCAGTCAAGACGTTGTCGGCACCGACGACCTGCGCAAGCTCGCTCGCAAAATCGTTGCTGACCTTAGCCATGTTCACGGATGCGCCTGATCAGCTCACTGGTGGAACGTTGGTAGCGTACGGGGATGACATGCACGCCGCCGCCGTAATTGGTGACAAAATCCGCACCTACGATGTTGGTTGCCTGCCAGTCGCCACCTTTGACGAGGTGATCGGGCCGGACTGCCTGAATCAGCTCGAGCGGCGTGTCCTCATCAAACGGCACGACCAGTGAAACACAGGCCAGCGCTGCAAGCAGCGCCATGCGGTCCTCAAGCGGGTTGACTGGGCGCCCCGGACCTTTTTGCAGACGCTTGACCGAGGCATCGGTATTGACACCCACGATCAGGCTCGCGCCCAATGCAGCGGCTTCCTCCAAATAGCTGATGTGGCCGCGGTGCAGGATATCGAAGCAGCCGTTGGTGAACACAAAGGGACGTGGCAACGACTTCAGTCGGTCTGCGAGAATCCGAGGGTCGCGGACAATTTTTTCTTCGCTCGTGCCCAAGCCGTCTACCTGCTGACAGGTTGCGAATCGCTAGGCTTCACCCAGCAGCTGGTAGTCGATCAGATCACACAGACAGTGGATGACGATACCATGTACTTCCTGAATGCGTGCCGTGGAGGATCCGGCGACGCAGATGTCGACATCAGCCTCGTTAAGCATCAGCGACAACTGACCGCCGTTGCGACCGTTGAGTGCGACGCAGCTCATGCCACGTTCATGCGCCGCGTCCACTGCTAGGTTGATATTGGCGGAATTGCCGGATGTGGAGATTGCCAGCAGCACGTCACCAGGCTGGCCTAGCGCGCGTACCTGTTTCGCGAAAATGTCCTCGAATCGGTAATCGTTGCCGATCGAGGTCAGTGTCGAGCTGTCCGTCGTCAGAGCAATTGCCGGCAGGCCGGGGCGCTCGCGCTCGAATCGATTGAGCATTTCGGCAGAGAAGTGCTGTGCGTCTGCCGCCGAGCCACCATTCCCGCATGCGAGAATCTTACGCTCGCTCAGCAGCGCATTGGCCAAGTTGACCGCAGCAGCTGTGATTCGCGGCGCAAGCTCTTGGGCTACCGCGCGCGTGGTTTCGATACTATGCTCGAAGGTACTCCTCACTCGTGCCGTCAACGTGTGCGTATCTGCAACTGCCGGGTTCTTTGCGGCCATGGTTCTTTCCTGTTTACTGCTCCATCAGAAAGCGTTACGCAGCCAGAGTATACGCTCACTCGCGCCCGTTCCGGTGACGGCAACCACGTCGAACCGGCAAGGCCGCTTGGCGGCGCGGTGGTGTCGCTGTAGGTAGTGCGCGGCGGTGGCGCGCAACTTGGCCTGCTTGCGGGCGTCGACGGTTTCGGCGGCTCCGCCATACTCCTCCGAGTGCCGGTAGCGCACCTCGACGAACACCACCACGTCTTGTTGCTCCATGATCAGATCGATCTCCCCGAACGGTGCGCGATAGTTGCGTTCGACTAGCTTTAGACCCTGGCGGCGCAGGTGCGCATACGCCCGATCCTCGGCTTCACGACCCAGGCGCAGGTGTGTGGGCTGTTTGCGTGCCACCGTCGCCGCGCCGCGACTGACCGCCGTATCTAATGAACTTATCTAGCAGCTCCGGGATACCCTTGGAAAACTTCGCCCACACGAGCTGGCGGTGTAGACGACCATCGCGTCCCAGGCTAAGGCCGCTCGTTACGCCGTTGAAGCGCACCGCACTCTCGGAGCTGATCCAGTTCAGGTACGGAACAATGGCATAGCTGTCGACGCCCAAGGCGAAGAGTCGGTCGAGTTGCGTATGCGCGTAAGGCCAGTTGCGCTGTAGGGCTTCGCGCATTTGCTGAATCTTGCCGTCGCTCACCAGCATCCACGGCATGTCGCCGAACATGATGCCGTCGAGGTCGGTGTCGTGCACCTGATCGGCCCTGCCGGTGAAGATATGCGAGGTCGCATAAACGGGGATATTGAAGGCCTGATGATAATTGAGTTGTGGTTTGATGAGCCGCCCGCTTTTTGCATCGGCCGCAAGAAAAATGAAATCGATATCCTCACGGCGTCTGGCCTTGAACTCTAAGTTGGTGCCAAGCTTTGATTCAAGCGTACGATTGCGCGCCTCGCTATGGGACAGGTTGAGTAAGCGTTTTATTGCCTGCGAGTGATCGTTCTGGTCTGGAAAGTAGGCCGCCGACGTCAGCAGGATGCCGCCGAGCTGTTGCCAATGGTCGATGAAAGCGCGATACATGCGTTGGCCCCAAGGGCTGTCGGCGTACAGTACCGCCGCCTGTCGGAGGCCGTCGAGGTAAGCACGTTCGGCCACCTGCCGGGCCTCCTGCTCCGGCGGCAGGCCGAATTGGAAGACGTAACCGGGTAATGGGTTCTGGTTTTCTTGCGTATGGCTCAGCAACAACGCCGGCACCGTCAACCTGGCTTGTTTGGCGACCTGGTCGACGGCTTCGCGCCCGAGCGGACCGATGATGAGTTGCGCGCCTTCACGCACTGCTTGGTCATAGAACTGTGGAGCACGCCCAGGATCGTCACCGATGTCATACACCTTGATTGTTGGTTTGTCCGGGTCACTGTTGGTCGCGTCCATCGCCTGCACGCCGGCGAGTACGGCCTCGGCTGCCACCTTGTAGCTAGAGCTAAGGGGCACCAAGACCGCAATCCGGTCCACGCGGCCAATCAGCCCCGGCTTGGCGCTCGCAAGCTCGTTCAACAGGTCCTCGCCTGCCGGATGCCCAGGATGCGCGCGTTTCCACACCTCGACAGACCTTCCGAGCAACGCCGGTCGACCTGCATTCTCGATAGCAACGGTGGCGAGATCGAGCCAACCGGCCAATATGGGGTCGTAAGCGGTTTTTCGTTCCTGCTTCAGTGTTGCGCGCGGCAGAGAGCTCAGGATCTTCCACAGTCGCAGTTGGTTATCGGCAAGCACATCCGGATCGACGATGTACTGCTCGCGGACAATGAGGTTCTTGACGGCACCGACCGGATCCGCCGCCGCCAACTCCGCGTCGGCACGCACTAGATAAACCTCCGCCAGCAGCTCGGGGTCCAGATGCCGCGTACGTTGGGCCTCGCTTAGCAGTCGCAACGCCTCTTCGTGGGCGCCGGACTGCGACGCGATTTGGGCCTGCAGGATGAGCTTGCGAGCGTGCAGGACGGGTTCCAGGCTGGCGGTGTCGATGCCCTGAATTTTCAGACGCGCCTCGTGAAGTTGACCCGCCTTGATCAGCGTAGCCACTGCTTTGAGTTGCAAAGCCACCTTATCGCTCGCGCTCGCGCCTTCAGCGGCGCGCGCATACTCTTCGGCGGCGCGCACATAATCACCGCTGCGCTCGGCCGTTTCGGCCGATGTCTTGGTGGTGGACGGCGCCGGTGCCTTTGTCGGTGCAGTGGTGCAGGCACTGAGCAACAACACGCTGCCTGCGAGCAGTGCGGCTGTGAATAAGTCTGTACGCAAGATCACTCTCATGGTAAATGCCGTGTAGGAAAAAGTATCTAGAGCAGGTGCGCTGATGTCAAACCGTGCGGGTACCTTATATGTTGTCGCCACGCCGATCGGTAACCTCGAAGATATTACGTACCGTGCTGTACGCGTGTTAGCCGAGGTGGATCTGATCGCTGCCGAAGATACGCGTCACAGCCGCGGATTGCTGCGACACTACAGCATCGCTACCCCACTCACCGCACTTCATGAGCATAACGAACGCGGCAAAACGGTCGCCCTATTAAAACAGTTGGCTGCGGGTAAGTGTATCGCACTGATCAGTGACGCGGGTACACCACTGGTCAGTGATCCGGGACAGCATTTGGTGCGGGCGGCGCACGCGAACGGTATACGCGTGGTACCGGTACCGGGCCCGTGTGCGGCCATCACGGCCCTGTCGGCGGCCGGTTTGCCGAGCGAGCGCTTTGTCTTCGAGGGCTTCCCGCCCGCGCGGGCGCATGCACGCACGGCGTTCTTCGAGGCGCTGAGACAGGAATCGCGAACGTTGATCTTTTTCGAGGCGCCGCACCGCATCGTGGCGTCGCTGCAAGCGATGGCCGCCAACTTAGGCGGCGAGCGGCGCGCGGTGCTAGCGCGCGAGTTGACCAAGATGTTCGAAGACGTCCGCCATGCCACCCTGGCAGAGCTCGCGGCGTGGGCCATGCGGCAGCCGACCAGGGCGTTGGCCGGTGAGTTCGTGGTCCTGGTCGCGGGTGCGGCAGTGAAGCGACAGGCGAGCCTGTCCGAGGCGGAACGCATCCTGCGCATCTTACTGGCCGAGCTTCCGCTGAAGAGCGCCGTGGCTTTAGCCGTGCAGATCACCGGTGAGCGCAAACGTAGCGTGTACCAAGCCGCACTGGCCTTGCGCCCTCGGGACTAGAGGATCGCTCAAATGCCTGCCCCCGGAGGCGCGGTAACACGTATAGCGATCGGGGAGGTCCGACGTACACGCAGCGAGGTCAATCGTGCTCGGTGTCTTGACCGCTCTACGGCGGGTGCTCGAACGCCCTCGCCAGCGTCCGTGCCGTCGCGGTCAATCCCGGGCATGCGAGGCGCCGGGGCGCGGTCGATCGTGTCGAGAATAGCCGGTCAGCTTGGATCGGCTCCCCCAAGCGCATCGCCGGTTGGTATACTTTGCCTGGGAGTCGGCCAGACAGCCGCCGCGCACCTATCCCTCGCGCTCCTCAGTTAGCGTGATCCGGACAAAGGGGAGCGAGGGATAGGTGCGGGGAGGAAAGTCCGGGCTCCACAGGGCAGGGTGCCAGGTAACACCTGGGGGGCGTAAGCCCACGGAAAGTGCCACAGAAAATATACCGCCCGCACCTATCCTTCGGATCCTTGCCGCCGGCGCGCGCCAGCCTCACGGTACGGCGGTGTTAGCGTGGCGAGCGGGGATACGAGGGATAGGTGCCGGGTAAGGGTGAAAAGGTGCGGTAAGAGCGCACCGCGTCGGTGGTAACACGGACGGCAGGGTAAACCCCACCCGGAGCAAGGCCAAATAGGGGAACCATGGCGTGGCCCACGCCGTTCCCGGGTAGGCCGCTTGAGGCACGCGGTGACGCGCGCCCTAGATGAATGGCTGTCCACGACAGAACCCGGCTTACCGGCCGACTCCCTCCTTGGCTGCGTGCGCCAGCGTTTCCCCCTCGCTGAACTGAAGCATCCCGAGACCGCGGGGCTGGGCGGTCCAATAAGGCCGCCCATCGGCTGCCCGTCAGCGCCTGTCGTTATGCAGAAAAGATGTCTACCTAACAAGCATTTACGCTTGACACTGCCAAAAGAACCTAACTATAGTGTCGAATAGTGGGAAATAGTGGATATTTGTGGGATCAGCATAAGAGCCAATAGCCGACATGTTCCGCGGCCTTGCCACCCTGAATCTGGACAGCAAGGGGCGCATGGCAATCCCGACACGTTACCGGGAGGGCCTGTTGCGCTACTGCAATGGGCAAATGGTCATCACCGTCGACCGCGACCACTGTCTGTTGCTTTACACCTTGCCCGATTGGGAAGAAATCGAACGCAAGCTGGTACGACTGCCGAGCTTCAACAAGCACGCGCGTCGCCTGCAACGACTGCTAATCGGACATGCCACAGAGTGCGAGATGGATGCCAATGGGCGCATCTTGTTGCCGCCAGCGTTGCGCGAGTTCGCGGGTCTAGACAAAAACGTCGTGTTAATTGGCCAGGGCAACAAGTTTGAGGTGTGGGCGGAGGAGAAGTGGGCGACCCGACGCGCCGATTGGCTCAGCGAAGCCGAAGACGGGGGCGAGCTCCCCGATGAGCTGGGCTCGTTGTCGCTGTAGACGGGCTGCAATCGCACCGGCACCGATGGAGATCTGTGTACGCGACGGATGGTTCACGACGAGGCGGTCCTCGGAATGGCGAGGTGCAGGTGCATACGCATCGGGCTGTTTTGGTCAACGAGGTCCTCGATGGGTTAAAGGTGTGTACCGATGGCGTCTACGTCGATGCCACGTGCGGGCCGGGTGGCCATGCTGCCGAAATCCTTCGGCGACTGGGACCGCACGGGCAATTGTTGGCGTTTGACCGTGATCCGCAGGCAGTCGCGCTCGCGCAGTCGCGCTTCGCGGCGGATGCGCGGGTGACCGTCAGGAAGGCGCCGTTTTCGATGTTGGGGACCTACATAAGCAGCGCAGGAGTGGGCGGACAAGTGAGCGGTATCTTGTTTGACCTAGGGATTTCCTCCGTACAGCTTGATGACCACGAACGTGGTTTTTCCTTCCAGCAGCCCGGCCCTCTGGACATGCGCATGGATCGCGACACCGGGATGCCGGTTGCGCACTGGTTGAGCAGAGCTAGCGAACGAGACATCGCTTCGGTGCTGAAGGAGCTAGGCGAGGAGCGTTACGCCAAGCGCATCGCACGTGCCATCGTGCGCGAACGCGCGCGCAATCCTATTGCAACGACGGTGCAATTGGCACAGCTCGTCAGTCAGGCCGTGCCTACGCGTGAGCGGGGCAAGCATCCGGCCACCCGGACTTTTCTTGCGCTGCGCCTGATCATAAATCGAGAACTCGAAGAATTGCGCGCCGCGCTGCCGCAAGCAGTACGGGCGCTAGCGCCCGGCGGGCGATTAGTCGTGATTAGTTTCCACTCGCTTGAGGACCGCGTGGTCAAGCAGTTTATGCGCGAGCGAGCACGAAAAAGGTCAACGCCAGCCGAGGGCGCGACAGAGACATCACCGGCGCTGCAGCTTGTCGGCAAGATCGTGCGCCCAAGTGCCGCCGAAGTACGCAGCAACCCGCGAGCACGAAGTGCTGTTATGCGCGTCGCCGAAAGGACGGCAGCTGCCTATGCGTAGCCTAATGACAATAGTCGTGGTGGCGGTGTTTGTGTCTGCGCTATTGGTTGTGGGCTTGCGCCATCAGGCCAGGTTGTTGTCGGCCCAGCTACAGGTACTGCAGGTCGCACGGGATGCGCTCAACACCGAGTGGGGCAAGCTGTTGCTGGAAGAGGGCGCTTGGTCCGAACACCGTCGCGTCGAGACCGCAGCGCGACAACAACTCGATCTGGCGATACACGAGTC
>CAYGAS010000402.1:0-7278 GCA_964347935.1 uncultured Nitrospiraceae bacterium
CGGCGAGGCCGGTGCTCTTCAGATAGGCCTCGGCGCGCTTGGCGATAGTGCGGGGATCGCGGCCGTAGCCTTCGAGGGTCGTCGGTTCGACTATGTCACAGCGCAAAACCAGCGTAGGCTCCTCCATGAACGGATCCATGACCGCTGTGTCAGGATCCGGCATCAGCGTCATATCGGACTCGTGGATGCCCTTCCAGCCGGCGATGCTCGAGCCATCGAACATTTTGCCGTTCTCGAAAAACTCTTCTTCGACCTTATGCGCAGGTATCGATACGTGTTGCTCTTTGCCCTTGGTATCGGTAAAGCGCAGATCGACAAACTTTACCTTCTTGTCTTTCATCAGTTTCAAAACATTAGCGACAGCCATCTTCGATTCTCCTAGGCAATACCCGTGAAGGGCGCTGCCATCGCGCGCAGCGCCGAGATGCCGTTATTGGCACGAACTGTACCAACTCCAACATATCCATAAATATCTGATTTCACTTTATTTTCTTTGACATCGGCCGCGCATCTGCACCACACGAGTGCACGGCGGCCGGCTATTATGCACTATCGTAGTGCGTTAGTGGAAGCGCAGCTCGACGCTCGCGATTTGGGGGTCATTTTTGACGGCATCGTTGAAGCGTTTGCGGAGCGTCCAGGCCGTGGTGGTGCCCGTGAGCACATCGAGTGGCAGCAGCAATTCCACATGCATCTTGCCGCCGTAATAATGCAGCGTGAGCCGCTCGATACGCTTGGCTGCGTCGAGGTCGGCAAAGCATGCGTCGAGCCGCCGCCGCACCGTCTCGCGCAACGGCAAGCTCGCTGTCGAGACAGCGGCCTCGTCGTCCTCGGGATCGATGTGAACCATGACGTCACTGACCTCTTCGATCTCCTCGATCAAGCGCGCACGCACGGTTTCGCTGATTTGGTGGCCCTCTGATACGCTCAGCGTAGGATCGACCTGGATATGCACGTCGACCAGGGCGTCGCCCCCCATACGACGGCTGCGCAGCATGTGCAACGCCTGTACGCCGTCAACGCTGGTGATGGTACGTCTGATCTTGTCGACGCGGTGTGGCTCGAGCGCCGTGTCGACCAGCTCGCGCGCCCCCTGCCAGCCTAGATCCCAGCCGATCTTGGCAATCATCAGGGCAACGCCAACGGCGGCGATGGCGTCCAGATAAGTGAGCCCGGCCATCGTGCCGGCGACGCCGACTACCACAATGACCGATGAGAAGGCGTCGCTGCGACTGTGCCAGGCATTGGCACGAAGCATGCTTGAGCGATAGCGCCTGGCGGCATGCATGGTGTAGTGGTAAATGGCCTCTTTGAGGACGATCGACAATCCAGCGATAACGAGTGCCCACACACCGGGGCTCAACAACAACTCGGGCCTGAACAATCGCCGCACCGCATCCCAGCAAATGCCGGTTGCCGTCGCTATCAGGGCGATACCGAGTGCAACGGTGGCCAGGGTCTCGATGCGTCCATGACCGTAGGGGTGTTCTGCATCGGCCTCGCGGCTACCGTGCTTGGCGGCATACAGGACAAGGCCGTCAGTGGCGAGATCTGACAGGGAGTGAATGCCATCGGCAATGAGCGCCTGTGAGTGAGCGGTGATGCCAAAACCGATCTTGGCGATACCGAGCAGCAGGTCGATGATGGCACCGACCACGGTGACACGAAAGATGTCACGGTAGCGCTTCGCCTGCGCGTCTATCGTTGGCGGTGGGGTGGTCGAGACAGCGTTACGGGCCAAGTCAACCGACCTCGATGGTGATGACGATGTCGCGTTCCATCGAGCGCGTATCAATGACCTTGTGCCCGTTGATGCGACACCAGGCGGGAATGTCATTCATCGCCCCCGGGTCGGTGCACAAAACCTCTAGCACATCGCCGCTAGCGAGCGTTTTCACCATTTCCTGAACGCGTATCACCGGCAGCGGGCACAGCAGATTGCGGGCATCGAGCGCGTGTCGGCTCATAGGTACCAGTTTGCAGGAATCTCGTCCGCTGTCAGCGGGCGCACGGTCAGCATTTGCCCGTTCCCTTGCCCGTCGTTTACCGCCACGGTTACCTCTTCGCTATCACGCCCCTGGCTGAAGCGCGCGGCCAGGCGCGCAGCCAGTTGCAAATCGTCGCCGCCGGCCTCACCGCTGACCAGCACTAGCGGACCCTTGTGACTGATCGCATACAGGTGGGCAAAGCGCCGACGGTAGCCGCTGAGAAAATTATTCTCGCCCTCATCGCGTGCCACGATGACTTTGAAATGTGGACGCGGTCGCAGGTGGCGTCCGACCTTGAGCAACATGATGTCATCAAGGTCGTAGCGCTTGTGTCCGCGAGTGCGCCAGAGATCCCGCAACTTAAGCGCGTAGTGCCGATCAGTGAGAAAGCAACAACCGCCGGCAGGCTGCGCATAGTCGCTGATGCCGAGCTCGCGGGCTAGGGCCATTTGCGGTTTGCGGTTACGGCCGTGTAGACCGAGGAGCTTCTCACGGTCGACCCAGCGCTCGCGCTCCGGAAGGGTCGGTTCCAGCCGCTTGGCGCACAAGGGCCGCAGTAGACGGTCGAAGGCACCGGACTCGCGCGCCACCACCGGCATGGTATCGCGGCGCTGGGACTTCGGACGTTGGCCGATGACCTCGCCGGTGATGATGAAATCGAAGCCGTGTTCCTCCATCCATTGTCTCGCCTTACCGACCATGAATGCCTTGCAATCGAGACAGGGATTCAAATTGGCACCATAACCGTGCTTGGGGTTGATGACGATATCCCTGTATTCCTCGATGACGTCGATGATGTGCAGCCTGATACCGAGCTGCTCGGCGACCCACAGGGCATTGTTACGCTTGGGTTTGCGCTGGTGATGATTGCGAATGGCGTGGGTGTGCCCTTCGACGCAGAAGCCCGTAAAGAAGTTGATCCCTTCGACGTGGATCCCCTGCGCGAGGATGAGCCGGGCGGCCAGCATCGAATCCAATCCGCCCGAAATCAACGCTACGGCCTGTCGCTGTCGTGTCATGGCGTCCGGTCTCAGCGTGGCGCTTGCGGCCCCTGACATGGTAGCGCAAAGCATGGTGACGTACAGTGTCGGTCGGGGCCGTCGCAGGGGCGACATGCGTGACCCGGACAAAACAAAAACGGGCCCTAAGGGCCCGTCAGTTTTTGCTTTTTATCCGTTGTCTGGCCTTCCGTGGAGCACTCCTCCGTGGTGATCCGGGCATTTCCCGAATCCTCGGGGGGTGAGACGATATCGTAAAGCGCCTGCCGTGTCCAACCCCAAAGCCAGGATCTATGGTGCAGCGCCACAGAGCCGTTGGCTGCAGCCTAGCGCGCCCGCCGGGTCTGCGGGGTTTCCAGCACCCGGCGCTGCTGCCAGTCGTATTTGCGCACATGTGAGGGTCGGCCGGGCTCGAATTCCCCACGTTCTACCGCCGTGTAGACGACCGGCTCGTCACAGCTGAAGGCGTAGCGTTCCCAGCGGTAGTTCAACTTGAGGGCGGTACTGGCCTCGATATCGCAGGGGATGGTGTCCGGGGTCGTCCGCCGACGCCGTGCCAGCTCGCCGAGGCGGCGTAGATCGGCATCCAGGCGCGCATAGGCGTCGCCGGGCGGGCGCGGCGTCGGCTCGCGCGAAACAGGGGCCGCGTCGCCCACGAAATGGGCGAAACCCGCGCTGACCTGCTCGAAGATTCCCCTGCGTTGCAGCTCGTGATAGCTGACCATGGTGGCGTGTCCGACCACGGCCACCCATAGTAAGAACAGCAGCAACCGCCAGAAGACGCTCCAGGGCCGCGTGCCAAGGCTGGGGATCAACATGGCCGCCAGGTAGGCGAGTGGGCTGCGCCTGGGAATGAGAGTGGCGCTCGTCGTGGCGATGGCGCGCAGGTGGGCCACGCGTTTGCTTAGCCACGGAATCGTCGAGCTCAACTCATTTAATGCCATCCAAAAGCCACTGCTGGCGCCGCTTTGGCCGACGAACTGCGCAATATTGAAAGACTTCCAGCGCCGGCTACCACTCGCTACCACGGCCAAAGCAAAGGCCGCATCGACCTTGGCCTTGCACGCCGCGATACCGTAGCGGTCATAGCCATATACCTTGGCCCGCGCATAGGCCGGCCCAAGCAGTGGCAGCACCAGGGCCGGAAAGATGAAAGGCATGAAGCGTCGATGACGGTCGTTGATGCGTCCGAGCTCATGGCCCATGACGAAGTCTATCGCTCCCTGACGGTCCGTCAGCACCCCAACGGCCTCGCCGTTAAGAGCGAGAAAACTCTGATCGCGAAATCGCACGCTGAAGCAGTCCGGTATCTCCGGATTCTGAAACAGATAGGCATGAGGGACTTCGCCAATATCGAGGCGTCGGCATACGGTCTTCAAGCGTGAGTGCAGATCCGGATACTGATGCGGTCCGATCTCGACGGCATTGCCGCGCAGGTAGGCCACGAGTCGCGCCTTTCGCAGATGCACGGCGAGGTAAGCTAGAATAATAAATACGGCCAGGCCAGCGGCCACGTAGTAGAGGCCAACGGCGAGCAGATAGCGATCGGCCGCGGCTTTGAGCAGCAGGGCCAGGCCGGCCCAGAACAGCGCTGCCAGAATGGCGGCGATAGCAAACAGTCGTTGCTCATGCGGATAGCGCTGAACGGTTGCCGCATCAGTCATGTGTCGCCAATCCTCAGGGGGCAGCTAGCGCGGGAGCACGGCATGGATGATACCCGTTGACAGCGCACGGATGTGCCTTGATGGTACGCGCGGCGTCGCCGTATGTCCTTGTTGCGATGATCGCATGGTCCCTTTAAGCGTGCCCCATATATAGCACAAGATGATTTGGAGATTCCGACGCCGCTATGCTAGCAAGCGCAGGCGTGCCTATGTTGCCACGCTTTTGCGCGCCGCGCGCTGGGGGTTGTACCTGCTGTTGTTGCTCATCCTGCTCGATGCGTTTTACGTAGCGCTGCTGCGTCCCGACTGGAGTCGCCTGGCCCAGGGCCCCATTCCGAAATCACGTTTCATCAAGGAATACCAGAACGCGCAGCGCCAAGACCGGGCACTGCCACCGCTACAATGGCGGCCGGTGTCGCTGTCGAATATCCCCCGTGTGTTGAGACAAACGGTGATTATCGCCGAGGACAGCCGCTTCTATGAACACGAAGGATTCGATCTGATCGCCTTCAAGGAGGCCATGGACTACAATCTGACCCGCGGTCGCTTCGTGCTCGGGGCCAGCACGATCTCTCAGCAGACAACAAAAAACTTGCTCCTCAGCAGCTCACGCAATCCACTGCGCAAGTGGCACGAGCTGATCCTGACCTGGGACATGGAACGCCACTTGTCGAAGAACCGCATTCTGGAAATCTACCTCAACATTGCCGAGTTCGGGCCCGGTATCTATGGCGTCGAAGCCGCGACCCGGACCTATTGGCAAAAATCGGCTTCTGCCCTGACGTGGTCAGAGGCCGCCGAGTTAGCGGCAACCCTGCCAAGCCCGAAACAGCACAACCCGGCTACACGAACGGAACGCTTCAACCAACGGGTGCAAAAGATCATGGGTTTCATTGAGCGTTTCGAGCTCGATCAAAGTACCGTGCGCGCGTATTGACGTCGCTGAACCTGCGGTGGCCCGCCCACGGATGGCGTGCAGGGTGCCGTGGCTGTGCGTCTTGGCCTAAGGACGCGCTATAATCCGCGCTCCGCAAGACAACAACGAGCCGTTGACGCGTGTCGTCCAGCAAGCCTTTGACCTTTCAGGAAGTCATACTCTCGCTGCAACAGTACTGGGCGCAGCAGGGCTGTGTGCTCATGCAACCGTATGACATGGAGGTCGGAGCCGGAACCTTTCACCCGGCGACGGCGTTGGGGGCGATTGGCCCCGAGCCGCTGCGTGCCGCCTACGTTCAGCCCTCACGCCGCCCCAGCGACGGCCGCTACGGGGATAACCCCAATCGACTGCAGCACTACTACCAGTATCAGGTGATCCTAAAGCCCTCGCCGCTCAACATCCAGGAGCTCTACCTCGATTCTCTGCGTCGATTGGGCTTTGATCCGCTGATCCACGATGTGCGTTTCGTGGAGGACGACTGGGAGTCACCCACACTCGGTGCCTGGGGACTCGGTTGGGAAGTCTGGTTAAACGGCATGGAGGTGACCCAGTTCACCTACTTTCAGCAGGTCGGCGGTCTCGACTGTCGGCCGGTGACCGGTGAGATCACCTACGGCTTGGAGCGGCTGGCCATGTACATCCAAGGCGTGGACAGCGTTTTCGATCTGATCTGGACGCCGGGCGTGCGTTACGGCGACATCTATCATCAGAGCGAGCGTGAGTTTTCGGCTTACAATTTCGAGCACGCCAGCGTCGATATGCTCTTTCGTCAGTTTGAAGAGACCGAACATGAAAGCGAGCGCCTGCTCGAACTGGGTCTGCCGTTGCCGGCGTATGACGTCGCGCTCAAGACTTCGCATTTGTTTAACCTACTGGATGCGCGCCGCGCCATCAGTGTCACTGAACGTGCGCGCTACATCGCCCGCGTGCGCGCGCTGGTGCGCGGAGTAGCACAGGCCTACTACGAAAGCCGCGCCGCGCTCGGTTTTCCGCGCGGCCAGGTCCCGCTGCATGGGTAGGGCTGCACGGCCACGCCGTCGACGTGCCCGCGCCGAGCGCACCGCCGCGGCCGATGATTTGCTGTTGGAACTCGGCACAGAGGAGCTGCCGCCGAAGACCCTAAAGGGCTTGAGCGAAGCGCTTGCCACATTGCTGTACCGGGCCCTGCAGGACGCCGGGCTGACGACTGACACAAGCCCTCGCTATCGCGTGTACGCAACCCCCCGGCGCCTCGCCGTTCATGTGCCGGGTATCCTGCGCCGGCAGCCCGATCGCATCGATGAGCGCCGTGGTCCAGCATTAGCGGCCGCTTTCGCCGCCGACGGTCGGCCGACGCCGGCGGCGATCGGTTTTGCGCGCTCGTGCGGGGTCGAGCCGCATCAACTCGAGCGCCTCGAAACGGACAAAGGCGCGTGGTTGGTCTATCGGCGCAAGCAAGCCGGTGTCTTGGCAAGCAAGCTGCTTGCGGACCTTGTGCGTGATGCTGTTAAGGGCCTGCCGGTGGCGAAGCGCATGCGCTGGGCCGATCTTGACGTCGAGTTCGTACGTCCGGTGCACTGGGTCGTATTGCTGCACGGGCGCGCGGTGGTGCGGTGCAAGGTGCTGTCGGTTGCGAGTGGGCGCCAGACCTACGGTCATCGCTTTCACTGCCCCAAGGCACTCAGCATCGCCGCACCCGGCGACTATGCGAA
>CAYGAS010000403.1:0-7114 GCA_964347935.1 uncultured Nitrospiraceae bacterium
ATGCCAACCAGAAGTGGGACTACACGACAGCCATGCGGGTTGGGCGCGAGCTCGAGCAACTGGGCGTCGCCTGGTTCGAGGAGCCGCTGTCGTGTGAGGATATCGCGGGCCATGCGCGACTGGCTCGTGACCTCGACATTCCGATCGCGCTCGGCGAGACGCTGGGCTCGCGCTTTGAGTTCGATGCTTATTTGCGCGCGGATGCCGCCGACATCTTGCAGCCGGACGTGATTCGTGTGGGCGGTATCACCGAAACGCTCAGGGTGAGCACATTGGCGGATGTGGCGCAAAAGCGTGTGGAGCTGCACCACATGATGGAGGTATCGGTTCAGATTGCGTGTGGCGTGCTGACGTCAGGAATGATCGAATACATGCCGTGGATTGCCGCTGCCTTCACCGAATCGGCCGTCATTGAGGACGGCTACATGCGCCCGCCACAAAAAGCCGGGCTGGGTCTGGAAATCGCCGAAGATATCCTTGAGCGCCATGGCGTCGCCTGAACGTCCGCGGGTAGCCTGTCTGACGGCGCGTGTCGCGGCGCTCACTTAAGCGCACGATCGGCGGCGCGATTTGAGAACGACCGCACGATCCATCGATGCGGCTAGCGTGCGCTGTAGCCGCCACCTGCCAAGGGTATGCTGGCGCTCCTCCCGCCGATTGTGCGTCCCGGGTTCAGCCGCGTCTGACGTACCACGCGAGGTGTGACAACCCTTTGCGCCGGCATAAGCGTGCGTCCTGCCGAGACCCGTTGCGGGACCGGAGCCGCAGGTCCCCCAACGACGCGCGGTACGCCGACATGCCGGTGTTGCCTAAAATGCCTCCCGGCCTGTAGGCGCTGTGATTCTGCGGTGTAAGGCTTTTCGCGCTTCGCTTGCGGTACCCTAGCCCGGTGCAGCGTGCGTGGGGTGCGGGGTTTGGTTTTGGCCCGCTTTCTGACGACGACTGTGTTATCAATGTTGATAATGCGCTGATCGATGATGATTGTAGGAAAGCCGCCGCCAAAGACCGGATCCGCAACGCTCCCACCCACATAGATGACACGCTCTCTCACGGGTTCGCTGATCGGCACCGCGTAAACTGGCGCGGCGGCCGTAGGTGTTTCAGCGGGCGATTCCGGCGCAACTGCAGTGGCATCACGGATCTTGATGCCGACCAATGCAACTGCGCTCTCGAAAGCAATATGTGCCCGGTCGACGTCAAGCGCGATCTTGCCACCTAGTGCGGCCGCGAGCGTGAGCGTGCGCAAACGTTCAACCAATGCCAAGGTCATCGGCGCATCGAGATCCCATGTCCCAAGTGGCGGCGTAATGCCGACCTCGGCAAGCGCTTCCGCCGCCTGTTCTGCAGTGAATCGATTGCCAAGGCCGAGTTCGATGGCGAGGCGGTGGGCGAACTCGCGTTGCGTCGCCGTGCGCGCGACTTCGTCGCTCGATGTGGCATACGCACGGACATCTACTGCGGCATTTCTCGGCGCGAGCGCTGGGTTGTCGGTGAAGGTCATGGTCCCGTCAGCGTTACGCCACGAGTACACGGCCACGTCGGCCAACGCGAGCGCAGGCACGATTAGCAGCAGCGGGGCCAAGGAGCAGAGACGGTGCATGAGCGGTCGATGAACGCTGAAAAGACAAATTGCAAGGACGCCAAGTGGACAGGTACCCCAATACCGACACCGCTGTCAAGGTGAGCCGCGGGCAGGTCAAGCACGTGGCGGGCTAAGAGCGAGGAATCCCCTGCGGGTGAGGTATGCCTGGTGTGAAATAGGCCTCGCTTGATGCGGATCAAGGCACAAACTCGGGTTCTTGAATATTTTAACGTACTGAAGGAGTAGCTAAGGACCGCTGAGCGCGGGAAAGGACGGATTATGTTTAAGACCATTGTCGCGGCGACCGACGGCTCAAAGCACGCCCTTAAAGCGATCGATCTCGCGAGCGAATTGGCGGCCAAAGACCAGGCGAAGCTGATCCTCGTTCATGTGCTACAGCGAACCGCTGTTCCGGAGCCGGTACGTCGCATGCTCGAGGTGGAACACCTGGCTGAGCCCAGATCGGCAAAGCGCCCGCCGACGGGCGACTATTCCGTTATGTTGGCCAGCACCATGGATCGGGGCAGTGAGGCCAGCGCGCAACTGCGGCGCGTTTTCGACGACTGGGGCAAGCAGATCTTGGAAGAAGCCGAGCGCACGGCGCGCGAGCGCGGCGTCACAGCGCTGGTGACGGTGGCGGCAGAAGGTGATCCAGTACACGAGATCCTCGAGTGCGCCAGGCGCGAGGGCGCTGACCTGCTGGTCGTCGGTAGTCGCGGTCTGGGGGATCTCCAGGGGCTATTCTTGGGCAGCGTGTCCCACAAGCTGAGTCAGCTCGCCCACTGCACCTGCATCACCGTCAAATAGGGGTATCGGCCTAATCTGCGGCCCCAGGGCCTGCGCGACGACCCCCTTTTTTTGGCCTATATTTCATTCATCGCCCCCGAGCGGCTGTGTCGGCCGTGGCACGCTTGTTGCTTCGCGAGAGGGGGGCAAGATCATCAATCTACGTAATATTAGGAATTGCTGATATTCGGCCGCTATGCCGAGCGAAGCGAAAACACGGACTATTTCCCGGGTGCCGGTGAAAGGGCGAGGGGAGGATCCCTACCTCATCATCCTGGCTGGCGGTGCCGTCGGCATGATGTTCAAGGTGCATCCGAACGGCAAGACCGTTATCGGGCGCGGCCTCGACGCCGATATCCGACTCGATGATGAGGGCGTCAGTCGCCGCCACGCTCAGGTTGTTATTGCCGATGGCAACGACCCGATCGTCGAAGACTTGGGTAGCAGTAATGGCACTTTTCTGAACGGCAAACAGATTAGACGCCACAAGCTGAAGGATGGCGATAAGATCCAAATCGGGTCGGTATCCATTCTGAAGTTTTCCTACCAGGACGAACTCGAACAAACGTTCCAGCAGGAGCTTTTCGACCGCGGCATCAAGGACGGGCTTACCCAGATCTACAACAAACGCTACATCGTCGATCGCATGGCGGGCGAGTTTGCGCACGCACGGCGCCACGGCAACGTACTTAGCCTGTTGATCTTCGACATCGACCACTTCAAGCAGGTCAACGATGTGTACGGTCACCCAGCCGGGGATATCGTGCTTCAAGAGCTGACAAAGCTGGTACGGAAAATGTTGCGCACTTCGGACGTCTTTGCCCGTTATGGGGGCGAAGAGTTTGTGGTGTTGATGCGCGATGTTGACCAGGCTGGCGCGCTCGTTCTCGCTCAACGGATTCGCAAGCATGTGAAGCGGCACAGCTTTATGGTCGGCGAGCGGTCTATCTCTCTGACCGTTAGCCTTGGGATTGCCACGCTATCGAATGGTATGCAGAGTGCCGATGACTTGGTGAAAGAGGCCGATTCGTATCTCTACAAGGCCAAACGAGCTGGTCGCAACTGCATCGGTGGGTCTGGGATAAGGGCCATCGAGGCGGCAAGTCACTCTGCGACCACGGTCGTCAAGAAGGCTTGACGGGTCACGCACTACCGATGTCGTTGGCGAGCCCCGTCTTTTCGCTGGGCGGGACGCGTGCATATAACATCGCCGTCAACATCAGTGCAACGATCAACGTTGTAGGTTCCATTCTTTGGGGCGCCCGTTACCCCAACGCGCGACACGACAGTGCAGCGCTACAAATGCAAGCGCCTCAGCATGCAGAACTGATCAGGCACCAGCTGTCCTTTTTCCGCCAATCACGCCAAGATCTTTCCTCGTCAGGCGACAATAGCAAAGCATGACGACGGCACGTGCGGTCTACTGCAAGCTGACATGGGGACTGACCTATGTCGGTCTTCACCTAGGGGAGCGTCCGGAAGATACACGGCTTCGAGCGGATGAGGCCTCGCGTGCAGCAAAAGGCGCAGGCCGTAATCACATGGAGCTGTTTGTGCCGAAACCGCCGGAGCAGAGCGACCCGTAAAAAGTAACCAGGACCGCCGCGAACGTGGTCGCCGCACGCAAAAACTCGGGTTGGGGCCAGCTACTGACATGGCGTACCCGCATTGCGTGTTCCCAGCTGGAACTATCCGTTTTGGCATCATGCCCGGCGCTAGCCATGGTACGATAAGCGCCGGACGCCGCAGACCGACTCTAATGCACCGTCATGGTTTGAACCTGCGCGCGGCAATCGTTAATGTCGAAGCTAGCATGAAAAATTATGTCCTTGCGGTCGTGTCGGTGTTTTGCGTAAGTGGTTGTTCTGCGCTTCAAGAGCCACCGCCTGTGGTCGAAGGCCCGCCCTATCAGAAGCCACCGAAGGAGACCGAGTGCGAGTACGTGTTTTGCAGCGGATACCCGGAACGCGAGTATGACCCGCGATACTGCTGCATAGACGGGTCGCACGATTAGCGGTGCTGTTCGGATCGGAAAACTGAGTCTTGTATCAACTCCTGCAACAACGCTTAAAGCGGCTGCAAGACGTCGGCCACGCGGACTTATTAGTGGGCGGGCTGAAGGGTCTCGAGAAAGAGAGTCTGCGGGTCAACCGCGACGGTCAGATCGCACGCACGCCGCACCCAGCCGCCTTGGGATCGGCGCTGACTCATCCCTATATTACAACCGACTACTCCGAGGCCCTGCTGGAGTTGCGGACGCCACCGCTTACAACGATCGGCGAGACATTGGAGTTTCTGGGGCAGCTGCACAGCTTCGTGTATGCGCATCTGGACGACGAGTTGCTTTGGGCCACGAGCATGCCGTGTGCGCTCGATGGCGACAGCAGCGTTCCTATTGCCTGGTATGGGAAATCGAACGTAGGCACGATGAAGCACGTATACCGTCGCGGCTTGGCGTACCGCTACGGTGCAGCGATGCAGGCGATTGCCGGTGTGCATTTCAACTACTCGATGACATCGGCATTCTGGCCCGTTTTTCAAGCGCTGGAAGACGACACGCAGCCGCTGCAAAGCTTCAGCTCGGATGCATACTTCTGTCTCATCCGGAACTTCCAACGCCTGGGCTGGTTGATCCCGTATCTATTCGGGGCCTCGCCGGCCGTGTGCGCGTCGTTCTTGCGTGACGAGCGCCCGCCCGGTTTTGCCTTCTACGATCCAGGTACCTACTACAAACCGTACGCCACCTCCCTGCGTATGAGCGACATCGGCTACAAGAACAATACCCAAGCCAATCTGGAAATTACATATGATAATCTTGCCGGATATGTGACGAGCCTGACCCGCGCGATCGAGACCCCGTATCCTGCTTTCGACGAGATAGGCGTTCTTGTGAACGGTGAGTACCGGCAACTCAACACGAACATCTTGCAGATCGAGAACGAGTATTACAGTTTTATACGACCAAAGCAGATTGCGCATAGCGGAGAGAAGCCAACGCTGGCCCTAAAGCGCAGGGGCGTTCAGTACGTCGAGATACGGGCGCTGGACGTCGATGTTTTCGATCCCCTCGGGGTGAGCGAAGAGCAACTGCGTTTTCTGGAAGTCTTTCTGGTTTTTTGTTTGTTGCAAGAAAGCCACTCAATCAGCGCTGTCGAGCAGAAGGAGTTTCAATACAATCAAAGGATGGTAGCCGATTATGGCCGTGATCCATCACTCACGCTGCAGCGCCGTGGAGGCCGGCAATCGCTGCGCGAGTGGGCGACCGAGATATGCAATGTAATGAGACCGATCGCTGAACTGTTCGATCGAGGGGAGCGTGGCCAGCCGTATGCGAGCGCACTCAAGACGCAACTGGAAATCATTGGCGACCCGGAAAAAACGCCTTCCGCGCGCGTGCTCGCTGAGATGTTTAAAAACAAGGAGTCGTTTTCGCATTTTGGTCTGCGCGTGTCGTTGGAGCATGAACGCTATTTCAAAGAACACGGCTTGTCGGCAGAGCAAATGCAAAATTTCAATGCCGTCGCCAGTCAGTCTTGGAACAAACAACAACAGATCGAAAACACGGATGATATGTCTTTCCAGGAATATCTCCGACGTTACCTTGCCCAATCTTGACACGTATGCAGCGATACCGTAGCCAGCTTGTCTTGTGCCTGTTGCTATCCGTGCTTTCGGCGGCATCGGTGGCTGCCGGTGAGTACTACGTACGTAGCAATAAGACCGTTTTTGCGCCGCCGCCGCCGGATCAGGCGAGCGTATACTTCGCGCGGCTAGGCGAACCGGCTTCGTGGAAAGAAGCGGACGCGCTGTTCATCGATGATCAACCGCTTGGGCTGTTGCCAAGCAATGCTTTTCTGGTAGCGACAGTGAAGCCTGGGAAGCGCTTTGTTTGGTGGACGACATTCCTGTCGCATAACTCCGAGTGGTTGACTTTCAAGCCCGGACGGGCGTATCTGTTGCTTTCAACATCGCGCCACGGGTACTGGTATCTGGACGATCCCGGCAGGATCGTTGAGGTTGTGAACGAGACCCGTTTGACCCAGGCAAGAACCACGGCGAGCGGCCTGGCGCTGTTGCAGGAACACAGCGCGAAAAAATATCAACGGCTGCAAAGACGGAATCAGCGCAAAGACGGGCAGCCTCTCTCTGAGACCGAGCAAGCCGCGGGCACGGTGTTGCCCCTTGTGACTAATGGAGTCGACTACCAGCGCAAACTCGGCAGGTTTAAGGAACCGCGATTCTGGGGTCGCTTTGGCGGGCTCGATGTAGACGGTAAACGCTTGCGTTGGCGTTCCCGGCAAGAGGAGGTAGAGATCGCTATCAAAGATATTCGTGCGATTTCCTTTGCCGGTTTGTCCATCAGAGAGCACATTGTCTGGCTGCGTGTACGTTATGGTGCGCCAAACGCGCTGAGTGAGGCTTTTTTCCATAGCCCGGTTGAGGATGGCTTTTTTTGGAGCCATAACCGCAAATTCGCTGCCTTGGCCGATGCGATGGAGAGGAACGGTCGACGGTTGTCGATCGGCCTGAGCGCAGCGCGTTGAGTTTAAGTTAACCCGCTTCAAGAGAGGACAGCTGTGATGGACGATAAGGTACGGATCGAGCTTGAGGCAGCGGCTTTTCGCCGGCTGCTGCAGCACTTAGCGGAGCGTAACGATGTGCAGAATATTGCCCTGATGAATCTCGCTGGATTTTGTCGTAACTGCTTGTCGAAATGGTACGCCGCTTCTGCCGAGGAGCGGAGCA
>CAYGAS010000404.1:0-17060 GCA_964347935.1 uncultured Nitrospiraceae bacterium
CGGCGCTGCGGCAGTCCGCAACGATGACGATGTCGTTGACAGACAGCCCGTTGCCGGACTCGATGTGCAAGGCGGCCGAGGGTGTGGGCATATACGGCGGCAGCACGCGGTGCCCCAGGTCGGAGCCGCGGCGCACCACCAGCACGTCGGTGCCGGGGACGACCTCGCCGGCGGTGAAATAGCTCGCCGGTAGCGCCGGTGTCCAGTCCGTCGGGTTGCTGCCGCTGCCCGTGTAGCCGTGGCCGTTGACGAACTGCCCCAGCACGAAGTTGGTCGAGTAGTCGTTCGGGTTGTTGAGATGATTGGTGACGGTGGTCGATTTCTGCAGGCAACCCATGAAGCCCGCCATACGGATATCCCAGGTGAGGAAGTGCATGCCGAAACGGGCATTTTCCTGGAGTCGCGACAGGCCTTCGGTGACCCTGTAGGTGGTGCGGCTGGTGGCGAACACCTGCGCCACCGCGCCCAGCACGATCAGGCCGATGGTCGTGGCGATGAGCAGCTCGGTCAGCGTGAACCCGCGCATGCGCACCGGCGCAAGCGGGCGCGGCTTGTGCTGTCTGCGGTCGCCGCAGCAAGCGGCGGCCGGCATCTTCGTGGTCAACGCGTGGGGCGCGCGTTTCATCGGCCATGACTCCTTTGCCGTGATCTGCTGGCGGATGCAATCAGCTACGCCGGCCGCAGATACTGCAAAGCTCTAAAACTGCTAACTCGGTCGAAACCCGTGACCTGCGGCTGGCGTGCGAAAGGCGATGGGGGCGAGTAGGTAGTGTGCGGGAGAGCAGACGAGGGTCTTTCCGCGATGGAGAGACACCTGATTGCGAACAGATGCAAAATGCACCGTTTCTCCTGCAGCCCCTCGACCGTCGTCTTTCGACCCCAGGCAGGTAGCTTTGCGTCCCATCCTTTCGGAATGGTTTGCCTTTGTAACGAAACAAGCAGTCCTGGTCGCTGGAAGCTTCATCATCCGTGTCCTGGAACTACTGTTTCCTGTATCGGTTTCGAGCATTTCAAGTCTCTAGGCCGCCTAATCGGCGATCCCGAAAGGAAAACCGGGCGGCCTATAACGGTATAGATAGCGTGCCCGGGGGAATCAAGCGGAAAGGCGTTATTTCCTTACCCGACCATCGGAGGGGTCGAACCTTCTGTCCTTACTACCGCTCAGGTCGGCGATGGCCGACCTTTGGTCGCTCTCGAGCAGGTGACGCCGCCGGCTTGTGCCGAGAAGCCCACGGGCGATGCACGGATCGCATCGGGGGATGACCGTGGCGGCTACCGGTCGGCACGGCCGACGAACGGTCGTCTACTGCGACCGTCTCGTCGCCCAGCGAGGCGTTGATGCAAGACGCGCCGGCAGATGACGGAGGCGTCCATGTCCAAGAATCGTCCCGGGTAATGGACCGTCACCTGGCCGGCGCGTGTTGCAACCGTCTGACGAGTCGGGCACGGCGCGGGCTCAACCCTCACGTGAGGTCGAAGGTGAGCCCCTTACACGCGTTAGGCTGAGGACGGGGCGTGCGCATGCGCAGGGCTGTCGCGCCTAGAAAAGGTATAGATATGAGAGTGCAGAGCAACCAATGCCGGCGGGCAGCTTGTGCCCCCCGGCTATCCGCAGGTCGGAACCTCTCGTCTCGGCGCTTTCGCCTCTCGGCGGTTTCGGCCTACTTCTTGGTCCAGGAACTCCAGCCGACGCCCGGTTTGTTCCACTGCTTGACGCCGGTGGAGTCGATCCGCAGCGCACCGTTATTGGCCTGCAGCCCACCGGCGACCGGCGTGGCGGTGGCGGTGAAAGCGGTGTTAATAGTGCCCGCACCGGCAATGGTAGTGGTGCCGACCGTGACCTGATAATGGCCGTCGGGCGAGAGGTTATTCGAGTAGCCAAGCCCGTCACAACCCGGGATCGTGCCGGCGTCCATGGTTGTCGTGTAACGATTGCAGTTGGAGAAGAACTTCTCCTGGTTGTTCGCCACCTGCGTGAGGATCGACTGAGCGTCGGAGCGGCGCGTCTGGGTCATGTAATTACGGTAGCTCGGGTAAGCGATGCCGACGATGATGGAAAGAATCACCACGACTACCATGAGCTCGACCAGCGTGAAACCGGATGAACGGGCCTCGGTCATCTAAATATCCTCTTCAAATTCAGACTGTGCTAACTAAAACCTAACTACTTTGCCAATCGGGAAAGCGGCACGCGGCGCCGCTCGCGGCCATTTACCCTCTCATTATAGTCCGTACACCTTCGGCCAAGCGGCTGCTGCGGCGCCTGTCCACACCGTTGTCCTTTTTGGGCGACGCATCGCGCCACCGTCCCACCTGCTGCGCGGGCTTGCGATCCCCCGGCGGCGCGCCCGCCGCCGGGGGGTCACAGAGCACTCGCCTTGGCTAGCGCAACTGTTGCCAGGACTCGCGGCTGCCGGCACCCGGCGGGTTTTTGGGGGCCGACTCGGAGATGACCTGCGTGCCGCCCTCGGTGCCGCCGACGTACTTGTACTCCACGTCGCCCGGGGTCGAGAGGATACCCGGCGTCTGTGGCGCGCCGACGTTGGACTTGAGGCCGCCCGGGGCCACCATGTTGCCGCTGCCATCGCTCACCAGGTCGAAGACGCCGTCGCCGTCGATGTCGAACGGCGCGTCGGCGAGGCGGCTGCCACTGCTCGCGTCGATCTCCATGATCCAGCCGTCGCCGCCGAAGACACACGACGAGCCCGACGGGATTAACGTGGTGAAGATGATGCGCCCGCCGCGCAGCACGGGCGTGGTGATCTGCCGCTCGCCCTTGTTGTTGGTGTTGCCCGCCTCGGTGTTGAGCAGATCCATGTACCAGCCGAGATGATTGGTGCCGGGGGTCAGCGGATCAGACGGCCAGCTGATGGGATTGTCCGTCGTCACGCGCACATCGGCCAGGGTGCCGTTCACATTGACGGTGTTCTCTTCAAGGATCGTCTGCTTCAACAGCTTTTTGCGCGGCCCGCCCGAATGATAATTGGGCTTGCTCGCCAGGTTCGGATCCCAGATGCCGTAGAGGGTCTGGGTCTGCTGGCCGACCACGGAATTGTCGCTGCTCTCCAGATACTTGCCGGTGCCGAAGTAGACCATATAGCCGCCGTCGTTGAAGGCGCCACCCGACTTCGTGCTCGGGTGCGGGCCGGCCTCGAGCTGCGCGGTGATGGGCTGGCGGGCACCGCTACCGTCCATGGCGACAAACAGCGGGCTGCCGCCGTAGGCCTTGCCCCAATTCGCGGGATCGGCATCGGTCACATCGAACTTCCACAGGTTGCCGAAGAGGTCACCGCCATAGACGTAGTCGGCGATGCGATCACCGTTGACATCTACCGGCGACACCGTCGCCAGACCGTTTGGGGTGAGGGTGGCCGTGGGATCTTGGGCCCTGCCCACACCGGTGTCGATCTTCTTGAGCAGGCTGCCGTTCTCGATGTCGACAATGTAGAGCACCGCGTTGCCGCTGGTGCTGGCATTGCCATCGGCCACGGTGTTGTTGTAACCGTTGCCGAACACGGCTGCCCACTTGCCGTTGGCCATGCGCACGACCGCCGGACGGCTAAAGGTATAGCCGAGATCGGCATCATTCGCGTCCGTGAACTCCCACAGCGCGATCGTCGACGCGTTGCTCTCGCTGAAGTTCGCCGGGTCGGTCACATCGAGGGCGTAGATGCCTTGCCCGCCCTTGCGCAGGCCCCCGACCAGCACCGTGTGCCAGGCGCCGCCAAAGAAGACATCGCCGGCGGTGGGGGTGCCGTTGACGTAGAACGTGTGCGCGTACGCCGGTGCCAGCAGCCGTGCCAGGTTGGGGAACACCTCGCGCGGCACATAGGCGAGCCGCTCCTCGCCGGTGGCGGCATCGAAGCCGTGCAGCATGCCGTCATTGGCGCCGACATAGAGCATCGCCTGGCGCCCGCTGACGCTCGAGCGGAAGCTCGAGTACGGCTGCGACTCCAGCGTGTCGGGATGGTTGAACTGCGGATCGCCGACGAAGATGGGCGAGGAATCGACAATGTCACCGAGCTTGGTGGCGCGCGATCGATATCCGTTGCCGTTCACGCCCTCGTCGGTTTCGCTGCCGCGCAGGTATTGCAGACGCGCCTGCCCCTGCGCGGACTTCACGCTCGGGACGTTGGCCGTGATCTCCGTTTTCAGGGCAGTGCTGAGGCTGCCCCAGCGGAACGGGATGCCGGTCGTGCCGTCATAGGTGATGACGACGCGGTTGCTGTCCCAGCCGGTGCCGGCGATGCGGGTGGTCAGCAGCTGTGCCGCGTCCCACACTTCGGGCGTGATGACCGCACCGGTGACGGTATCGAGCTTGAACGCCAGTAATTGGCCGCTCCAGCTGCCGCTGTTGAACAGCGCCTGGTAGAGACGCGCGTTGGCATCGAGCTCGCCCGCGTTCATCGCCACGGCGCTGCCCGAGGCGGTACGCTCCAGCACGTCGCTCAACGCAGCGGCAAAGCCGTCGATCATTTCCTGCGGACTCTTGGCGTTGAAGAACTGGCCGCGGCTGTTGATGGCCGTGTGCCAGAGGTCATCGATCTTGTTGCTCGACCAGCTGAGCGAGCCATCGAGTAGATCCTGATAGTTCGCATCGTTGATCGGAATCTTCCCATCGACGCCGAAGCCGACGGTGAAGGTCACCATGTGCTGCCAGGTGGCCGGATCGTTGCGCGGGTTGTCCTCGGTCTTGTTGGTCAGCGGGTGCGGTGTGGGATCCGGCATGTATGACGGCACGTCGTTGGGAATCGACGGTTGCAGGTCTGTGACCCAGTAGTAAAAGGCGTTGTCCGCCAGCATACCCCAGGTGTAACCGCCGGCGCTCACGCTGTTGCTGTCCTTGTAAGGCGCGACCGGCGTGTAGGTGGTGGCGCCGCTCGGCAGCTTTTCCGGGTAGGTCCAGCTGGTGTTGTCGATATTGCCGCTACTGATACCCGCGACGTTGCTGCCGATGCCGACGTTGGCGTCATCGTCGTCCCAGCCGCCGTCGGTCATCAGAATATGAAACGCCTGACGGCAGGAGTGCACGGGGTCGCGCTTGACCCCGGGCTCGAACGACCACGGGCTGTCGATGGGGTTCATGTTTTCATAGCGGTACTTCTCGTAATCGACCGCGCTGTCGTACACAATGTACTTGTCGCGATAGTACTCGCCGGCGCGCTTCATCGACATGAGCAGCGGCGTCCCGCCCTCGTAGTCTGAGTTCAACATATAGGTGAAGTAAGCGGCCCGGTTGGCGCCGCCGAATCTTTTCATGGGCGTAATCGGACCGCCGTGTTCTTGATCGTAGCCCTGATCGCCGCAGTTCCCGGGCCAACCCGTGCTCGTGCAGTAGCGGTACTCGCCGCCCCACATCAGGCTCCAGGCCAGACGAATGCGGTTGTCGAGGTCCGCATGGGAAAAGGCGCGGATGGCAACGGTCTTCATCGCCAGGTAGCGCCAGCGGTAGTACGCAAACCAGTTGGCGAAGTTCTGTTTCTCGAGATCGCTCTCATTCGCCTGGCCGTCGAAGAGGCTCACATCGGCGGCGCTGCCGACGTTAATCACCGTGTAGTTGGCGTTGTTGATGACCTGCGACTCATTCTTCGGATCGCTGCCTTTGAAGATGGTGTAGTAGGCGGGCTTACCCGGGCCATCATCAGGCGGACTGAAAGGGTCGTACCAGTCGTCTGTCCTACGGCAGGGGCGCCAACTGGTCGCGAGGTTGATGTAATCGCTCGAGGACAAGCCGCCGCCGGCGTAGCCAGCTGCCTTGTAACCATCCTGTGCCGCATTAGTGAAGCTCGGGATGTACACGGGGTTGCCGTTCGCATCTTGGGGTATGACGTATTCGACGTTAGGGTCGTAGGCGAGCTTGTTAAGCGCGGGCGCGGCGGCGCCGAGATAGGCGTAATCACTCGGCCCGTAGTCAGCGCCATCATCGATCAGTGCACCGTCATCCAGACCCGCGTCGGTGACCCGGCAGTTGCTCATACTGCTCGAGTCATCCAAGGTCAAAACGACGTTCGGCAGCACGCCGAGCTCGATGAAAAGCGGAGCGTTGCTCAACGCCAGCTCACCGGCAAAGGCCGGTGGCGTCGTCGCCACCCCGAGGATCAGGGCCAGCAGGCCCGCGAAGCTTGCACGCTTCAGTTCTGTGATGCGTTTCATGGTCTACGCTCCAGTTGCAATCAGTCATCACTACCTCCCCCAACTGTGGCGCATGCCATTTTTTTGTCGCTCCGCATCACTGTTGTTGTTTTTGTCAGTGTCTGCTCGTTTCCTGTCTCCTTTCCACCTCCTCTGGCTTTCAGTCGATCTCGTGTCTCCCGCGTGTTGGCCCCTTACCGGATCTGGCGCCACGACTCGCGCGTCCCGCTGCCCGGCAGTCCCGGCGGCGACTTCTCGTGGATCACCTGGATCTTGGCCGCATCGGTACCGCTGATGTACTTGTACTCCTCGTTGTCGCCGGCCGGCAGGATCGCCGGCGTGGCGGGTGCGCCACCGGTGGACCGCACGCCGCTCGGCACGACGTTGGTGACGACGCCGAAATCGACGACGTCAAAAACACCGTCGTTGTCGAAGTCGAAGGGGGGATCCCCCAACCGGCTGCCGTCGGTCGCATCGAGCTCCATCAACCAGCCGCTGCCGCCGAACACGCAGTTCGAGCCCGACGGGATCAGGGTGGTGAACACGATGCGTCCGTCCGCGCGCAGCACCGGCGTGGTCACTTGCCGCTCGCCCTGGTTGTTGAGCGGTGTGGCACCGGTGTTAATCAAGTCCATAAGCCAGCCCATGTCGTTGCCGTCATCGACGAGCGGGTCGGCACGCCAGTTAATCGGCCCGTTGTTGGTCGTCAGCCGTGCCTCAACCTGGACGCTGTTGACCGTGACGGTGCCTTCATCGGTGATCTGCTGAACCAATAAATTGCTGCGATTCATAGCGGGCGGCAACGACGTCTTGTCCGGATCCCAGATGCCGTAGAAAGTCTGCGTCTGTGCATTGGTGGTGACGTTATCACTGAGCTCCAGGTACTGGCCGGTGCCGAAGTAGAGCATATAGCCGCCGTTGGTGAAGAAATCGCTGCCCGTTTGGAAAAAGGGGTGCAACGACACCTCCGGGCGGGTCGTAATCGGCTGCACGTTGCCGCCGGCATCCTTGGCCACATAGACCGGGCTGCCGCCGTAGGCGACGCCCCAGTTCGCGGCGCTGGCGTCGCGCACGTCGAACTTCCACATGTTGCCGAAGAGATCGCCGGCGTAGATGTAATCGACGATGCGATCGCCGTTGACGTCCACCGGTGCCGGTGTGGCAAGCCCGTTCGGACGGCTGTTACCGCTGGGGTCGCCCACGGTGCCGATGGTGGTATCGATCTTCCTGATGAGGGCGCCGTTTTGCACATCGACGATAAAAAGCACGGCATTCCCGGACGTACTGGCGTTGCCGTCGGCGACGGTGTTGTTGTAGCCGTTGCCGAAGACCGCTGCCCACTTGCCGTTGGCCATGCGCACGATGGCCGGCTGGCTATAAGTGAAACCGAGGTCTGCATCGTCGGCATCGCTGAATTCCCACAGCGCCAGGCTGCCGGCGTTGCTCTCGTTGAGCTGGGCCGGGTCCGTCACATCGAGCGCGTAGATCGCCTGTCCGCCCTTGCGCAGCCCTCCGACCAGCACCGTGTGCCAGGCGCTGGCGTAGAACACGTCACCCACCGTGGGCGGGCCGTCGACGTAGAAACGGTGCGGGTAGGGCAAGGAGGTGAGCCGCGTGAGGTTAGGGTATAAGGCACGTGGCACGTAGGCGATCACTTCTTGACCGGTATCGGCATTAAAGCCATGCAGCATCGCGTCGTTGGCACCGACATAGACCATCGGTGTGCGGTTTTGCTTGGCCGTGCGGAAGACCGAGTAGCTCGCGCTTTCGAGGTTGTCCGGGTAGTTGAATGCCGGTGCTGCGACGAAGGTCGGCGCGGAACTCACGATGTCACCGAGCTTGCCGCCGCTGCGAACGCGGTAGTTGTTGCCGGTGCCTTCGTGGTCCTCGCTGCCGCGCAGGTACTCCAGGCGCGCCTGTCCCTGTTCGGCGCCAGCGATATCGGCGATACCCTGGCCGTTCTTGTTAAGCTCGACCTGCATGTCGGGCGAAAGATTGCCCCACCGGAACGGCACGCCGCTGGTGCCATCGAAGGTGATCACCTGTCGGCTTGTGTCCCATCCCGTGCCGGCGACCTTGGTCGTCAGCAGCAGGCCGGCGTCCCAGAGTTCCGGCGTCAGCACGGCCCCGGTGTTCTCATCGAGATCGAAAGCCAGCACCGTGCCGCTCCAGTTGCCGCTGTTGAAGCGTGCCTGAAAGATACGGCTGGTGGTGCTAAGCGAGTTCGAGTCGAGGGAGACGGCAGCGCCTGAGCTCGTGCGACCCAGGACCTCTTCCAGCGTGACCGTGAAAATGTCGACCAGCTCTTGCGGATTCTTACCGTTCAAGTAGGCGCCGCGGCTGTTAAGGGCAGCATGCCAGAGATCGTCGACCCGATTAGTTCCCCAAGCCAGCGTGCCGTTGAGCAGGGCGTCGTAGTCACCGGGAAAGTCGCGGTCGCCGTCGACGCCGAAACCGACGGTGAAGTTCACCAGGTGCTGCCAGGTGGCCGGATCGTTCAGCGGATTGTCGACCACCTCGCCCGTTTTGGGATGCGGCGTGGGATCGCGCGTCAAGGTCGGCACGTCATTCAGCAGGTCCGTGCGCAAGTCGTTGATCCAGTAGTGAAAGGCAGTATCGGCAAGCGTGTCGCTATTGGTGTCTTTATACGGCGCCTCGGGATTGTAGGTCGCATCGCCGTTCTCGAGCGGTTCCGGGTAGTTTTTCGATATGCCGTCAACGTTGCCGCTGATGCCGGCGTCGCTGTTCCAAGAGCCGTCCGTCAGCAGTACGTGGAAGGCCTGCCGGCACGACAGCTCGGGGTTTTGCGTCTGCCCGGGGACAAACGCCCACGGGCTGTTTTCCGCGTCCATGTTCGTATAGCCGTGCCCCGCACTGGTGCTGGCGATCTTTTCGTTCTGGAAGTAGCGTCCCACCTTGTCGAGTGCGTAGCGCAGCGGCGTGCCGCCGGTATTCTGGATGCCGTACAGCCAGTTAAAGAAGTCGGTGCGCCCCAGTCCCTCAAACGCTTTCGTCAGGCTGATGTCGCCGCGGTTGGTTTCGTCCGCGTTCAAGCCCCACAAGGTCTGATAGGCGATACGAATACGATTTTCCAAGTTGCCGGCGGTAAAACCGCGTCCTGCCGAGGACTTCATTGTCGTCAGGCGGTTGCGGTAATAGGAAAACCAGTTGGCGAAGTTTTGCTGTTTTTCCGCCGCCGTGGTCCCGAAGCTCCCCGTATCGCTGCCGCTGCCGACCACGATCTTGTCGAACAGCGCAGGATTGTTCAGGTCGGCGCTGTTCTGAGGGTCACCGGAGAAGACATGGTAATACGCCGCCTGCGCCGCCAAGGGGGTCGTTCGAAAGTTCGTCAAGCTGCTCCAGCACGGGGCGAATTCGGTGGACAAGTTTCGGGTGCTGCCGGCCTGGTCATAACCGTCCAACCAGGCGCTGGTAAACGACGGCACACCCAGGCTGACATTGTTGGCATCCACCGGCACCACATATTCGATATTGGGGTTGTAAGCGAGCTGGTTGACCTCGCTCGCGGTCATGCCGTGTTTGTCCTCGATATCGGCTTCGGCAATCCCTTGGTCCCAGATGCCGCAGCGTCGCATGCTGCCGGAGTCGTCGAGCGTGACCACGACGTTCGGTGCCACGTTCAGATCGACGAACAGCGGCGCGTCGCTCAGCGCGAGCTCCGCAGCGCCGGCCCCGGGCGCAGAAACGATGCCAAGTGTTAATGCCATCAAACCAGTAACCGTAAATCTTTGAAAATCACTACTGCGTCTCATTGTCTCCGGTCCTCCTAGCCGAGCGGCGGCTGCCGTGCCGACCGATCGGGGATCTGATCGTTTTTCTTGTTCTTGCCTTTGGTCTACGTGCGCGCATGGCTATTTCCTGTAGACACTCTGCACGATGGCGACGGCGGTATCCGTACGTCCGATACCGCGCGCCGTAATGCGGTACATGCTAGCGTCGCCGCTTACGGCCGCGGGCGGCGCGAAGCCGGTAACGATGCTGCTTGCCCCGCCGCCGGTCCCCGGCAGCTGGCCCATATCTTCGATGATATAGGTGGGCTGTATAGATACGCCGTCCAGCGTGGCGGCGACGGTAAGCGCAGCGCCCGCGTTGGGGGTCCAATCAATGCTTTCCCACCAGGGCAATTCGCTGCCGGGCTGTGGCATGTAATATCCGTTGGTGTTGTTGACGAAGTCGGTGGGCTTCGCAGCCCAGGTTTCGACGAGGCTCTCGGCCGCGCGCAGGGCCGACTCCGCCGCTTGGAAGGCCGAGTGCTTGTCCTGCACGTTGCCGGCCATCTTCTCTTGCAGTGAGGTCGTACTCATGACGGTGACACCGATGATGGTGAGGATCATCAGAAACACCATGGCCATGATCAGGGCAACCCCTTGCTGGCGGTATCGTGTTTGAAGTACATGTCTTTGGGCGATCATGACGATCTCCTTAATCGGTACGCATGTTGCGAACTTGAATAGTTGAGCTGAACAAGCGGCGCTGGCGCTTGTCGTCGACCGGGTCGAAGTCATCGGCTGTGCTGCCGGCGTCTGCCAGCAGGTTGTACACCCGGGTATCCGGATCCTGACCGCTTTGCTGCGGCGTGCGCACGAGCAGGCCTACGCGAATGCTGACGACGCGCGTCCAGTCGGTCACGGCGGCAGGCAATACATAGATGTCGGCGCTGCGGTCACCGTTGGTGTCCTCGCCGTAAAGGACGCGCAGGCTCTCGACACCCTCCACCAGCTCCTGTCCCGCCCCGAAGCTCCCACCGGCCAGGTCCTTGCGCATCAAGGCGGGCTCGCCGCTCGCGCCGGTGCCGACGTAATAGAGCTGCGTGAATAGCTCCATGATCTCGGCATCCCCGGCATAAGTTTTCGACAGAGGCTGGGTGGCATTACCCGGGGTGCCGGTGCCGGTGTTGTGATTGAGGGTGCCTGAGGTGTCGGGAACGTCCGGCCCCGTGATCTGGAAGATATCGACGTTGGTGCAGTCCGACACCATGACGATATCGCCGATTTGGAGGTCATTTCCGACAGGAAGCTGCAGCGCCGAGGCGTCTGTAACCATATACGGCGTCGTCACCCGCATCGGATTCGGCGAGCCACGACGGATGAGCACGACATCGGTGTTCGGATTGACCTCGCCCGTCGAGAAAATACCGGTTGGCAAGGGCGGCTCCCAGTCGCCGGTCCCGTCGTTGTAGTGGAAGCCGCGCAGGTGTTCGCCGGGCATGAAATTAGTTGCCTCAGGCGGGGTAGAGGGATTCAAGTGATTGGTGGCCGTGTAGTTGGCATTCGCGTTCAGCGCCTGGTTGATGTTTACGCAGCCCGCATAGCCGGCCATGCGCAAGTCACGCGTCAGGAACTCGACCGCAAAGCGGCCGCTTTCCTGCACGCGCGCCAGATTCTCTTCCAGACGGTAAGTCCCGCGGCTGGTGGCGAAGATCTGCGCCACCGCCGCCAGCACGATCAGACCGATGGTGATGGCCACCATTACCTCGACCAGGGTAAACCCGCGCATGCGCATCGAGGACCGTGTCATAGCTGGGCCTCCACGACCATGCGCATGGGGAGATCGTTCTCCGTCCACTCGATTCCCACCTGGAAGTTTGTGCCGCCTGTGACGGTGCACGTCCAGGAGGCATCGAGCGTGCCTCGGCACACCGCACCCTTGCCTTCCGTCAACAATTGGGTGAGCGACGCTTTCCATTGAGCGACATCGTACGTTGCCATTTGCGCCGGCGTGCACGGGCACGTCGGTGGCGTGGGGGCCGCGGCGGTAAGGCCGATGTTGTCGTAACCGCCCGTCGCCATTCCCGCGGGGTTGGCCCGAATGCGGTCGATAATGTCGTAGGCGTTCAGCACCGCCTGCGTGCGCTGGTAGGACTGGGTGTTGAATTTCAACCCCATGGTCTGCAGCGCCGCCAGCCCGAGCAAGCCGATGGATAACACCAGCAGCGCTACCAGCACCTCGAGCAGGCTGAACCCCCGCTGCCGGTCTCGCCGTGTCAGCGGCACCTCTATGTTCTTGCGGCCGTCATTCATGGTCATACTCCTCACCACAACGCTCTGCCGAGCTACGAACAGTCAGCGGCATCCAGCGGATTGCCGTCCAAATCCTTACCTTTTTCGGTCACGCGCGCCCGTCCCGTGCGGCCGATCACCACCGCCAGCGCCTCACTCGGCCCGCGACTGTCGCAAAACACAAGCTGACTTGTCGTGTTCGGCGGGTTGGCCATGCCCATACCGGTGAAGCGGACCTCATTGGCGGTGCCCGTGGCCCCATTTTCGCCATATAAACCATTGCCGTTCCCATCGAGGACCTGCCGTATCCGCAGCACTTCGGCGGACTGGATCGTGCCATCGGCATTGGTGTCCGCCCAGATCAGGCGGCCCGCAGTCCACGGCTCTGAATCCGTGGTGTTGCAGGTCGGGGGAGTGGCCATCGGATCGCTTGACTTACAGACGACCACAACGGCCCCGCGCTTAATGGCTTCGCTGCGGGCCAATGCCAAGTCTGCCAGTAGGTCATTCGCCTGGGTCGCCAGACGATCGCGTTTCAGGAAACTCGTGAGGTTGGGTGCGGCGAGGGTCAAGAGGATCGCCGCTACCACGAGCGTGATGATCAGCTCGACCAGCGTGAACCCGTATTGCCTCGCGATACAGACAAACGGTCGTTTTTCAGGGACGAACGGTCCGATCAGGGGGGTAACGTGGCCGACAAACGGTCCATTAAGGCCGACAAAAGGCATACCCTGTAGACCCGCCTGCCGCGTTTGGGCACCCGTTTTTGAACGAGATTTGATCATGGCGATACTACTTGCCTCAACGATAGTGCTGGAAAACAGCCACGTTTCGGTGGCTCCTAAAATAAGTCTAATGCAATGCGTAATCACCGCAATTGCCGCATTTCGTCAGCCGGCCCCCTCCGCGCATCACGCGACCAAGCGCTGAACACACCTCGGTTTACAGGAGGCCTACACCTTTTCCGGCACGGGTCGCTTAACGGGCACTGGCCGCCTGGGCGGCCACGGCGTTGGGCTTGCCCGGCCCGCTGCGCCTGGACTCTTCACCCATGTGGCTGTGGTTGCCCTTGGTCTGGGCTGCCCGCCCGGCCTTCTCACGCAGGGCGAGGGCCCGTTTGTGAAACGGCGCGGCATCGGCATGTCTGCCGAGCGCATCGTACACCGCCGCCAGATTCGTGAGGCTCGAGACTAACTGGGGATCGTCAACGCCCAAGGCTTTCTCGGCTACGGTAAGGGCCCGCCGGTAGAGCGGCTCCGCGCGGGTGTACTTGCCTTGCAAGTAGTAGAGATGCGCCAATCGGTTGAGACTGTCCCCGAGGCGCGTATCGGTTTCGCCGAAGTTTTCGGCAATCTTCAGGGCGGCAAGGAGCTGGGCCTCCGCATCCGTATATTTGCCCTGCTGTTGCGCGACATTCGCGGCGGCCATGCGCGTTTGCCAATCGACGTCCGTGCTTTGCGACTTTGCGGCGGCGCTGGCGGCAGCGCGGCTCGCGCGCCGTAGCAGGTCGACGATAGTTCTGTGACCGCCGTGTTTTGCCAATTTGATCGCGGTTTCGTTCCTGCTTGACACGATACTGGGGTCCGCACCCTTGGCCAGCAACGCCTCGACAATTTCCGTACGTCCTTCCGTCGACGCCACCATCAAGGGTGTCCACACACGTTCACCGCCCAGGTCCGGATGTGCCCCGGCGTCCAGCAATGATTGAACGATCTCGACGTGACCTTGGCGCGCTGCGTACATCAGCGGGCTCCACCCGTGCTTGTCAATGAGGTCGGGGTTGGCCCGTCTTTGCAGCAGGGTTTTCACGACGCCCGCATGTCCTCGGACCGCCGCCCAGCCGAGCGCCGTCTCGCCCAGCCAGTTGCGTGCGTCGATGTCGGCACCCTCCTCAAGCAGGATCCGTACGATCTCGTCATGACCGTTCATCGCTGCGCCCATCAACGCGGTTTTCTCAAGATGATTCTTGGCATTGACGTCGGCGTAATGTTCTACGAGGAGCCTGACGATTCCGGCATGACCCTGGCGAGACGCCAGGATCAGGGCTGTCCGCTTGAAGGGATCGCTAGCGTTGGCATCGGCGCCAATCGAAAGCAATCTCTTGACTTGGTCCACTCGGCCTTGGTGTACGGCCTCGAGCAGTTCACGGTCGAGGTCGGCGAAGGCTACGGGCGGGCTTAGCAAGAGCATTAGCAGCGTTACGCGTAGTATCGTCGACATGGCGAGACTTCCTTAATCAATCCATGATTACTGCTTAAAATAGGTGCAAATTTCGAGCCATCCCTACGGCCCTCTTACTTTGTATATTAAAAACAAGTAGTTACATTGGTTAGCCAGTGAGCGTGCGCTGCGATCAGCGGTGGGTCTGCCAGAGGGGGCCGTGATCGGCCGCCGCGGGCGCGCCGGCGCCGGCCTGGCCGCGAGGTCCCCGCCACGGGCCCGCATCCCGGTTAACCGACCGAAAAGGCGACGTATATACTTATAATCATCGGGGTACCCAACTGACCCCCGGATTGCTGTTCGGGCCTAAACAGGCGCTGTAGTAACGGCCGAAGCCAGATGCGGTCACGGCCGCAGAGCCGAACCGCGAGCGGGTCGTTGAATTAGCGTGCTTCACGCGGAAAGCTCAGACTATGAAGAAGCGAGTCGATGTTCGTGATCTGCAGTTCGGCATGTACGTCGCCGAGCTCGATCGGCCGTGGCTGGAGACACCTTTCTTGTTTCAAGGCTTTGAGCTGCGCACGCCGGAAGAGATGAATGAGCTCAAGCAGCACTGCCAATACGTATACATCGATACCGACCAGGGACCCGATCTTCCCACGCTCAAGGGGAAAGGGGAGTTGCCGCCTCGCACCCGCGTCGTGCGCGCCGAGGAAGAGCGACTCAAACGCGAGTTCAAGGTCTTGCTGGAAAGTCCGGCCAAGAAGCATGGCAAGCTGCCGGCGTCCGAACGCCCGCCGTACCAGGATCAGGTAGCGCTGGAAGAGGAAGTCGAGCGGGCGACGGAGATCGAAACGCAGGCGCGCGAAGTGATGTCGGCTGCGATCGAAGATGTGCGCAAAGGCAAGCCGATCGACGCCGGCCGCGCCAAGAAAGTCGTCGCTGACATGGTCGAGAGCGTCGTGCGCAACCCCGACGCGCTGGTCGGATTGAGCCGCGTTAAATATGAAGGCGGGTTCAGCTCCGACCAGGGTGTGCCGATGGAGGAAGAGCTGGGTCGCGCCCGGGAGATCGAGTCAAAGGCGCGCGATGTCATCGACGGAACGCTCGACCAGGCTCGCAAGGGCAAGAAGATCGACGTCAAGACAGCCACGGATGTCGTCGGCGCCATGGTTGGTAGCGTCGATCGCAATCCTGACGGTCTGGTTATTCTAAGCCACCTGAAGGACTCGGGGCGCTATACACAGCTGCACAGTATCCGCACCTGTATCCTCGCTCTGTCCTTCGGCCGTCACCTCGCATTGAGCAGGGACCAGATGTTGATCCTGGGGCTCGGATCTTTGTTGCACGACATCGGCATGGTCAAGCTGCCGGAGCACATTCTGGAGAAGCCGGTCGGATTGACGCAGCCCGAGTTTGCTCTCATGAAAAGCCATGTGCGCCATGGCGTGGACATTCTCAGGTCCTCGAAGGACTTTCCGCCCGAGGCCATACAGCTCGTCGAGCAGCACCACGAGCGCCACGATGGGTCCGGCTATCCCAAGAAGCTGAACGGCAGCGCGATCGGCATGTCGGGGGCGATCGGTGCCATCGTCGACGTCTACGACGCCATCACCAGCCAGCGCATCTACCGCGCCGGCATCTCACCGGAGGATGCCCTCAAACGTATGTACGAGTGGCGCCACAAGGATTTCCAGTCCGATCTGGTGGAAGAATTCATTAAGTGCATGGGCATCTTTCCCATTGGCAGCCTGGTGGAGCTCAACACCGGCGGTATCGGGGTCGTGATCACGATCAATCGTGCACGACGCCTGAAGCCGAAGGTGGCGCTGGTTTTGCAGGCCAATAAAGAGCCTTATGCCAAGCGGATCATTGCCGATCTGGCTGAGCATCGCGATCGCTTGGGGCGCGAGTTGCGTATCCGACGCGTGTTACCGGCCGGAGCCTACGGCATCAATCCGGTCGATCACATTGCCCGCTTGTGAGCTGAGTGAGGGACGCGCCGCTGAGCCGGCGCAGTATAGCCAGCGCTAGAAACCGCCCGTGCTTGCGGGCACACTCGGTGGTGGCCCGGGTGGCGCCGGCGGCGAGGGCGGGGGGACTCCGCCGACCGTGCCGCCATCGACGCTTCCTCCTCCCCGAATGATGCGCCGACGCTGTTTTGATTCCGTCCGAGCTCTCGCGCGGGTGTCATTGTCGTGCTCACCGCGCGTTGCTGTGGGTGCCGGCGCCGCGGGCAGTGCGCTCGCCGGCGGTATGTAGCTGTCGGCGGTGTTTTGGTTTGGATCGATGTTTTTCTCTTCGATGGTTCCGGTTCCCCGGGGCGGCGGGCGATCCTGGTAGGTGACACGGCCGTCATCATCGACCCATTTGTAGAGCTTTACAGCGTGCGCCGTCGTGATTAGGGCGACGAGCAGCAGCGCAAGCATGGACACTAACGTTGCCAGCCTCATTCACCCATTATATATAGGTGGGCAATGACCGTCAGACACCCGGTCCCGGTCGGCCGCGGGCCTTGATGCTGCAGACGCTTAGCTCATTGAGTAGAGGATGCCATGTTCGATATCGATGCCGATAGCGGCCTGCTCGAAGGTGTGCGGCTCGTGCTGTCGCCGAACTGCGATGCGCGCCCGCCGGGGACCCTGGTGGACACGCTTATCATTCATGCCATCAGCTTGCCGCCCGGTGAGTTCGGGGGTCCCGGCATCGAGCAACTCTTTTGCAATTGTCTCGATCCAAACGTTCACC
>CAYGAS010000405.1:0-8243 GCA_964347935.1 uncultured Nitrospiraceae bacterium
AAGCTGCACACCGGACGCTCGCGTAACGATCAAGTGGCCACGGATCTGCGTTTGTACCTGCGCGACGCCATCGACGCGGTGCGCGCGGCAATCGCCGGCGTCCAGCACTTATTGCTGGAGATGGCTGAACGCGAAGCCGAGACATTGGTGCCGGGATTTACGCACATGCAGGTCGCCCAGCCGATCACCTTCGGACATCATATGTTGGCGTGGTTCGAGATGCTCGCGCGTGATGCCGATCGACTGCAAGACTGCCGGGGCAGGGTAAACATCATGCCGCTTGGCGCGGCCGCCCTTGCCGGAACGAGTTACCCGATCGATCGTGAGTACACGGCCAAGTTGCTTGATTTCGACGCCCCAGCCGAGAATTCGCTCGACGCCGTGGCCGACCGAGACTTCGCGATTGAGTTCGTCGGGGCGGCGGCGATATTGATGATGCATTTGTCCAGGTTTTGCGAGGAAATCGTGCTCTGGACATCGCCGGCCTTTGGCTTCGTCGACCTCGGCGATGCTTTCTGCACAGGCTCGTCGATCATGCCGCAGAAGAAGAACCCCGATATTGCGGAGCTGATACGGGGAAAGAGCGCCCGCGTGAACGGGCATGTGACGGCTTTGTTGACGCTGATGAAGGCGCAACCGCTGGCCTATAACCGCGATAACCAGGAGGATAAGCAACCCGTGTTTGATAGCGTCGACACGATGCTGGCATCGCTATCTGTGTTCGCGGGACTGATCGGCAGCATGCAATTGAACCGTGAGATCATGCTCGATGCCGCGAGGCAAGGGTTTCCGACGGCCACCGATCTGGCGGACTATCTCGTGCGCAAAGGTGTGGCGTTTCGCGACGCCCATGAAACCGTTGGCAGGATCGTGCGCCGCGGACTGGATACGGGCAGGGACCTCTCGCAGATGAAGCTCGATGAATTGCGCGCGTTTTCGTCGGTCATCGGTGACGATGTTTACGAGGTATTGACGGTTGAGGGTTCGGTCAAGGCGCGCGACCATGTCGGTGGCACTGCACCGGCGCAAGTGCGAAAGGCGATAGCGCGTGCGCGCAAGCGACTACCGCCGGTCCCCGGAACCTAGGCTGCCTGTGTGAGTACCGAGCTGCATGAGCTTATAGAACGTCTGCGCACTTTCGCTGATGCGCGTGACTGGCAACAGTTTCATTCGCCGAAGAATCTGGCGATGGCGCTCAGTGTCGAAGCCGCGGAGCTGATGGAGCACTTCCAGTGGCTTAACGAACAGCAAAGCCAGACTTTGAGTGCGACGCAACGTCAGCAGGTGGCGTTGGAGATGGCCGACGTTTTCCTGTATCTGCTCAGGCTGGCTGACCGGCTGGATGTTGACCTCATGGCCAGTGCGCGGCGGAAGATAACGCTAAACGAGCAAAAATATCCTGCTGACCAGGTGCGGGGCAGGTCGGGTAAAGCGCTGCAGGCCGATTGAACGTTTCTTGCTTGCCAAAACATAGGTAGCTTTGGTTCCGCCAGTATCCGTCGAGTGAAGGTACGAACCGGCGTAGGCTTGATAATGTTTATCGCTTAACGGCGCACCTTTTTGAGAGCGGTCTCGATTCGCTTTAGCGGGATCGTCGCGCCACAACCGATCCCTTCGCAGCGCCGGGCCTCTCGCCGCCACGTTCTCTCGCTGCGCACGATTTCCGGCCAGAAAGGGTAGGTCCGGCACTGGCGCGGGCGCACGGGATAGACTCTGCAGCGCATGTCGTCATCGAGGAAGACACAGTTTCCATCTGCGCCACCGGCCAGACCTTCGGTTTGCTCGTCCACATCCACGACGTAGCGCCGTCGGAACCAACGCCGTGAAATGCCCAGATAGACACGGATCTTTTCCTGCTCACTAGGGTTGACGACGACGTAATCGTCGGCTGTGCCGGTACAGCATGCACCGCAGCCGGTGCAGGCAAAGCGCAGCTGCTTGCGACGGTAGAATGGTTTTTTGTTCATGCTAAATGGCGCGTTCTCTGCAGAGGCTCTTTCGCTGCACCCTGTGACTCAGGCAACCACACCGTATAGCTGGTGGCTTTCAGCCACAACCGAAGCAGATTATCCAGCCGTACGCTGTCCATGGGCACGCTATTTCCTCGATCGACTGCAACCGCGATAAGCCTGCGGTGTCCGACACCCGCAATCACAGGGGCCGCGAGTCCCGCGACGCACTCTGGTATCATACCGCCAAAGTGGCGACGCGAATCCTGCTATTGGGCGATAACGCGGCCGGCCGGCATATCGGTACGGCGTTGGCAGCGGACGCCGCGTTCGAATGTCTACTGGGTGGCCCTGAGCCGAAGCGCCTGCGCCCGTTCGCCGATCAGATCGGTGTTGACGTAGTGGCGGTGGATGACGCGGATGCCGCGTCTTTGGGGCGGGCATTCGACAACGTATTTGCCGTCGTTAATATATCGGGTCCGTTTGTGCCCGGTAATTACGCGGTGGCGCAGCGATGTGCCGCATGTGGCGTCCATTACCTGGACGCGGGTAGCAGCGCCCAATATGTCAGCGGTGTGAGCTCCCTGAACCGCCGGGCGAAGGCAACCGGGAGTTTCGTTGTGACGGGTGCCACCGTCGTGCCAGCGGTGTCAGCAGCGCTGGTTGATTATCTGGCGACGGAATTTGACCGCGTTGCTGAGATCCACACGGCAGTGGTGCCACTGGAAAACGGCAACGGTTGGCTGGACGACGCCCGCAGCGTCCAGACGCTGGCGGGTTATCCGATGCGCGTGAAACAAGACGGGCGCTGGCGCATGACGGCCGGGTGGTCTGAGCCAGTGCGGGTTGATTTTCCGGTCCCGATCGGACCGCGTCGTATGTATCTATGTGACGCAGCGGATTTGGTACTGTTTCCGCAGCGCTACGGAGCCAAGACCGTAACTTTTCGCGCGGGCCTTGCGAGACCGCTGTTGAATTACGGTGCCGCTGTGGTCAGTCGGCTGGCGCGTCGCCGCAGGGCCGCCGAGCAAGAAGCGAAAGTGGAAACGCTTGCGACGGGTGCCGGGTTGCAGGATTTGTTGGCGAGCACAATCGGCATTAGGGTCGTGGTGCGAGGACTGCGTGACAGCGAAGAAATCGCCCGCGTCGTGACGTTGATCTCACGCGACCGTGGCGCCGGCGCCATTGCCAGCAGCCCCATCCTGGCACTGTTGAAAAGGTGGGCCAGAGAAGGGGTATCGGAGCCTGGCGCGCGGCCGTGCATCGATCTGCTTGGCCTCGACGCCATAAAGGCGGAGCTCATGGATAGGGATATCGTGCTGGTGCGCTCCTGATGGGCAAGGCGTCTGCGCCAAGCACTCGCTGGCTGCGCATCAGCGAGAAAACACGGTCGCATCGGGCCATGAACGTGAAAACCCTTCGCTATGTTGCATTACTGTTGGTCGGGGTCTTCGTCGCCACAGCGGTAATTAGTGGCTGTGGAAACAAAGGCCCTTTGTATCTGCCGGACAGCGCGCAGCAGCCGGCTGACGACACCAACAAGAAGAAGCCAAAGAAGTAAAACTAGATTCCTATCCATGGATCATTTCAATTATCGCAACGACCGGCTGTTCGTCGAGTCCGTACCCCTTTCGACCATTGCCGAGCAGGTTGGAACGCCTTGTTATGTCTATTCGCGCGCGATGATCGAGCAGCGATGGCATGCCTTCGATGACGCCTTCGGAAGGCTCGACCATCTGTTGTGCTATGCGGTCAAGGCCAACTCTAATTTGGGTGTGTTGAACTTGCTCGCACGGCTCGGTTGTGGTTTCGACATTGTCTCGGGTGGGGAGCTCGAACGAGTGCTGCGAGCGGGTGGCGACCCCGCTAAAGTCATATTTTCCGGAGTCGGCAAGTCGGATCAAGAAATCCGTCGCGCACTCGAAGTCGGCATCTATTGCTTCAATGTCGAGTCCGAGGCCGAACTGTTCCGGCTAAACACGCTAGCCGCCGACAGCGACCGCCGTGCGCCAACCGCGTTACGAGTAAATCCCGATGTCGACCCGAACACGCATCCCTACATTGCCACCGGGCTGAAACAGAGCAAGTTTGGCATTTCGGGCGAGCAGGCGGCGTCGCTATACGCCAAGGCTTACGAATTGTCGCACGTCGAGGTTAACGGTATCGCTTGTCACATTGGGTCGCAGCTTGTGGACTTGGCACCGTTTTTGGACGCGCTTGACCGTGTGATCGCCCTGGTCGAGGATTTGCGAGGTCAGGGAATATCGCTGCGACACATCGATCTCGGTGGCGGGCTGGGCATCCGCTACCGAGACGAACGGCCACCGAGCGCATACGACTATGTGGCCGCGATGATCGATCGGCTGGCCGCCAGCCGGGGCTGCCGCGACCTTCGCGTTGTCATAGAGCCGGGACGCTCACTCGTGGGCGAGGCGGGCCTGTTGCTGACACGGGTGCTCTATCTTAAGCAGGGGGAAGTGCGAAATTTTGCCATCGTCGACGCAGCCATGAATGATCTGCTGCGACCGGCGCTCTATGATGCTTGGCATGACATCGTGCCGGTATCGCGCAAGAGCGCGAAGAGCGTGCAACTTTACGACGTCGTCGGCCCCGTGTGCGAAAGCGCTGACTTCCTCGGCCGCGACCGCGAACTGGTGGTGGCGGCAGGCGACCTGCTTGCGGTGCGAAGCGCAGGTGCCTACGGGGCATGCATGAGCTCGCGCTATAACAGCCGTTCGCTGCCGGCGGAGGTCCTGGTTGATGGTGAGCGCTTGCACGTCGTACGGCGCCGGGAGACGATCGACGACATGCTGGCCACGGAAGCGGTGTTGCCGGACTAAGTGGCTTGTCTGTATGCGTCTCGCCGGCGTCACCGCTCCATTTCAACGTTACCTTGTTTCGCCAGCGCCCCCGGCGTCTGCCGATGCGGGTTTCAGCGTTATACGGTCCTGAAGCGCTCGGAACTCCAGGGCTTGCCATTCGTGGCAAGTCCATCCGCCGCGATGAAGGTCCACCGGACCTTCGTGTTGGTCCAGCCCAGCCCTGCCGCGGTGCTCAGGCGCGACGCCCGGTCCACGGCTGCTAGCGGGGCACGACCCCCGACGCCGGCAAGACTCGCGCCTGGCCTTGCGCTAAGGACGGCGCGGCACGGGGCGGCGATTGACTTCTTTGTTTGTCTTGGACCTCGCACCGGGGATCTGTGCGTATGAAGCGCATTCCTGAACCTGAGCTGATGAACGACGTCGAGCAGGCACGGGCCTATGCGCATGCCGACTTCTCGGAGCCGCACCAGGCATTCGTGGAGCATTTTCGGCGCTGCTTGCCCAATCATGACCCCAAGCAGGTACTCGACCTTGGCTGCGGGCCCGCCGATATCAGCATCCGCTTTGCCCGCGCGTATCTGGGGTGCACCGTCACCGGCATTGACGGCGCGCAGGCCATGTTGAGTCTAGCTCGCGAAGCGGTAGAAGCGGCCGGTCTGAATGCGAGGATCCGCTTGCTCAAGCTGCGCTTGCCGGCCGCGCTGCTGGCCGTGGACGGTTTCGACACGGTCATCAGCAATAGCCTCCTGCACCACCTGGCTGACCCGGCGGCGCTGTGGCAGACAGTTAAACAGGTCGGTGGAGCTGGCGTTCTGATTATGGATCTGCTGCGTCCTCACTCCGAGCATTCGGCTCAGGCCCTGGTGGAGCAGTACGCCGCTGAAGAGCCACCGATCTTGCGCAACGATTTCTACCATTCGCTGCTGGCGGCCTATCGACCTGAGGAAATTCGTAAACAACTTCAGGTCGCGGGCATCGATCACTGCCTGCGTATAGAAGTGGTAAGCGATCGTCATGTACTGATCTGGGGGACGTTGACTTGAGGCGCTGGCGTCGCGCAGTGTCCGGTCCTTGGCTTTGCTTGGGACCAACAAGCAGGTAAGTTTCGCCTATGGCCATCGCGTTTACCAAGATGCACGGGCTTGGCAATGACTTCGTCGTGTTCGATGCCACGCGAAAGCCGTTCGAGCTGAGCGCGGAACAGATCCGCTGGATCGCTCGGCGCCGTTTCGGCGTGGGCTGTGATCAGGTATTGGTGCTGGAAGCAGGCCAAGAACCTGGCGTGGACTTCACATTCAGGATTTTCAATGCCGATGGGGGCGAGGTCGGGCAATGCGGCAACGGTGTGCGTTGCCTCGCCCGTTTCGTGCATGACCGGGGACTGACGGATAAGAGGGTGATCCGTCTGCAGAGCCGCGAGAGTGTCATGACACTCACGTTGCACGAAGACGGCGGGGTCACCGCCGATATGGGCATTCCGGAGTTCGAACCGGCGCGTATCCCGTTTGCCGCACCAGCGCGGCAGGTCGTCTATGATTTGGATATAGGGGAAAAACACGTGCAGATAGGGGTATTGGCCCTCGGCAATCCGCATGCGGTGCAGCTTGTCGATGAGCTCAGCGATGTCGACATCGCTGCCCAGGGGCCGCTGATCGAACACCATCCCCGCTTCCCGGACCGCGTCAACGCCGGATTCATGCAAGTGCTCGATCGCGGGCACATCCGTCTGCGCGTGTACGAGCGCGGCGTCGGCGAGACGCTGGCCTGCGGGTCGGGCGCTTGCGCAGCCGTCGTGTCAGGCCGGCAGCGGGGTTTGCTCGCCGACACGGTCGAGGTCACACTCCCAGGCGGTACATTGCGGGTGTCCTGGCCGGGAGAGGGTGAGCCCGTGCGCATGACAGGCCCGACAGCGACCACATATCAGGGTACAATTGATTTCGAGACACTATGAGCCAGAAGCTGCCAACCGAGGAACAACAAAATGAGCTGACCTGGGAGGAAGCGGTTGCTCGCTACCTCGAAGACAACCCGGATTACTTCCTGCGTCACGCCGAGGTACTGGCCGCCTTACAGGTGCCCCATCCTGAGACGGGCATGGCGATTTCGCTGGTCGAGCGCCAAGTGCAAGTCCTGCGCGAACAGAATCTCCGCTTGGAGCAGCAGCTGCGCGAGCTCGTTTCGATCGCCCGGGAGAACGACGTACTCGGCGAGCGCTTGCATCGCTTCAGCCAGGCGATGATCGACACCACTTCGGTAGACGACGTGCTCAACACGGCGCAGGATCTGCTGCGGCAAGAATTCAAGCTCGACCATGTCGTGATTCGCCTCGCCGCGCAGGCGCACGATGCGGTCAGACGACCCGAGTTAAGCGACGAGCAAGATTCGCATCTGGCATTACTGTTGCGGCAATTTGTGCGGGGCAAACCGATCAGCGGCGGTACCTACGATGACCAGATGATGACGTACCTGTTCGGGCCGGCGGCAGCCGAGGTGAAGTCCACGGCCATGATAGCCTTGGGCGGGAAGGACCCGCGTGGAGTGCTGTGTCTCGGCAGCCAGGATGCACTGCGCTTCCACCCGGAGATGGGCACGGTCTATCTGGTGCGTCTGGGGGACTTGCTGATGGCGGCGCTGCAACGGCATGTGACCTAGGCCCGCCGGTATCTGTGAGCAAATGCGGCATGGCGCAGAGCCTAACAGCTAACAGCGAGCGATTTCTCCATTACTTGCGCAATGAGCGCCGGCTGTCTGCCCACACCCTGGATGCCTATCGGCGCGATCTGGCGTGCCTGGCCGGCTTCTGTCAGGCACGGGGTATCGCCGAGTGGGAAGCGTTTGATCCGCGACTAGGCCGGGCTTTCGTCGCCTGGCTGCATCATGGCGGGGCATCGGCCCGCTCCATCCGCCGCTGCCTTTCTGCTGGGCGCTCCCTCTATCGTTATTTGTTGCGTGAAGGGCTGGTGACCCGCAACCCGCTCGCGGGCGTCCCTGCCCCCAAAGCCGACAAGCCCTTACCCAAGACCCTGACCGCGGAGCAGGCCGGACGTTTGGTGGCGATCGACGGCGATGAGGCGCTCACGATACGCGACCGCGCCTTGCTCGAACTGCTGTACTCCTCGGGGCTGCGGGTCGGCGAGTTGGTCGCCTTGAACCTCACCCACCTGGATGTCGGTGCCGGCCTGCTTCGCGTGACCGGTAAGGGGGCCAAGACCCGGGTTGTGCCGGTGGGGCGTTACGCCCGGCAGGCGTTGACCCAGTGGCTGGTGGTGCGCCGGGGAATCGCGCCGGCCGGCCAGGCGGCGCTGTTTGTCAACCGTCGCGGACAGCGGCTCAGCGCGCGCGCCGTACAGCTTCGCGTCGAGCGCTGGGCGCAGCGCCAGCACCTGGGGGTACCGGTGCATCCGCATATGCTGCGTCATTCCTTCGCCAGCCACCTGCTTGAGTCCAGCGGCGACCTGCGGGCAGTGCAGGA
>CAYGAS010000406.1:0-14206 GCA_964347935.1 uncultured Nitrospiraceae bacterium
GCTACATGCGCATGTTGAGTAATTTTAGTGCCCTGCTCGAGGGCAGGCCGCACACCATGCCGAGTTTTCGTGACGCGCTGTCGGTACAAACAATAATCGAGCAGATTCTGGCATCGTGAATCCGTCTTTTATTGCATGGCTGTAAGCAACTACGCGCTAGCCACCTCTGTACGCACTGACTGACCATGGATCATCGGGATTGGAACAAGCGCTATGCGGACAAGGAGTTCGTGTGGACAGTCGACCCCAATCGTTTTCTCGTCGCCGAGGCAGGCGGCTTGGCATCTGGCCGCGCCCTCGACCTCGGTTGCGGTGAAGGGCGCAATGCCGTCTGGCTGGCGGAACAAGGCTGGCAGGTCACGGCCGTGGACTTCTCCGAGGTCGGGCTCGACAAGGCTCGTCGGCTCGCGAGTGCTCGTGGCGTGCGGATCACCTGGGTGTTGGCGGATGTGACGACCTACCGTCCAAAGGCAGACGCGTACGATCTGGTGTTAATGTGCTATTTGCAGCTGCCGACCCGCCAGCGCCGCGCGGTGCTCGCATATGCAAAGCACGCCCTGGCGCCGCAGGGCACGCTGCTCTATATCGGCCACGATCTCAGCAATCTTGAGCACGGCTGGGGCGGCCCGCAGGATCCGGCGGTGTTGTGCACCCCACAGGATGTGGTTGCAGAGTTAGCGGAGCTTCGCATCGTCAAAGAAGAGGTTCAGTCACGGCCGGTCGCCCGGGAACCCGCTCATGGTGGCCCGCTCGAGGCGATCGCGCTCGATTGCATAGTGCGGGCGGTGAGGACCGCTTGATCACAATGAGCAGAACTCGTTTACAGGCTGGGACACTGCAGCAAGCGATCGAATCGCAAACCCGCGAGGCGCTGGCCTGCGGCGCATTGCGGCCGATCGAGACGGAATGCACCTTTGTTGATGACGGAGGTGTGCGTTTCGTCGTGCGCTCGGTTTCAAGCCTCAAACGCAAGGCCCAGGACAAAAAGGCTCGCCAATCGCTTCCAGACTCATCGGTAAGTCCATTCTCGCCTTACGAGACGGCCTTGTTTGTCGCGGACATCTCCGATACGCACGTCGGGCTATTGAACAAGTTCAATGTTATCGATCGCCACCTGCTGATCGTCACTCGGCGCTTCGAGGAACAGGAAACATTACTCACCTGGTCCGATTTGCAGGCACTATGGCTATGCATGGGGGAGTTCGACGCGCTCGGCTTCTACAACGGGGGAACAGTCGCTGGTGCCAGCCAACGTCACAAACATCTGCAAATGGTTCCGCTGCCGCTGACCTCCGAAGGGCCCCCGATTCCCATCGAAGCGCTCATTGCAAAAACTAGAATTGGAGACAACATCAGCCCGCTTGCTGGATTTTCGTTCGTGCACGCGTGTGCACGCCTGGATCCGTCGCTCTATGCGCGACCCGATGAGGCGGCCACGGCAACGCTTGAGCGCTACTACGCATTGCTCCAGGCGGCGGGATTAAGCGCCAGCCGACGCGATGGCCAACTGTGGCAATCGGCGCCCTATAATTTGCTGATCACGCGGGGCTGGATGCTGCTTGTACCGAGATCGGAGGAGCTGTTTGACTCCGTCTCGATAAACGCGCTTGGTTTCGCCGGTTCTCTGTTTGTGCGAAATAAAAAGCAAATGCGAGCGGTACGGGTCGCCGGTCCGATGAGGGTGTTACAGCACGTTGCTGTCAGCAAGGTGGGATCAGCACAGCCCGGGGCCACGGTAAATGCAAGCAAATCCTAGCACGCCTGGCGCACGCCGTTGCTAAAGCCTTGGCGGCGAGAAGGGGCGCTAGTTAATCGACCGGGATTATGCCTTGGCGAGCGTATAACCACGCAAGCTACGGGCAAAGTCCTGCAATACTGCAATACCCGCTGCCTCCGCCTGTCGGCACCACTCTCGCAATGCGAACAGTAAGGCATCCTGGTCGACAGTGGAGCGCTTCCAAATCTGCTGCAGGCGCTGCTTGTACACATAGGCGGTCTTGAGTCGTTTGCTGACGCTAAGCAGCTGGTCTAACTTTTGTTGCGCCTCGCGGTCAAGCAACGCCTCATCGCGCACAAGCAAGTGACGTGCATGCCTGAGTAACCCATGGGCCGACCTACTAAGATGACGTCGCTCCTCCCTTAGCACCGGCAACAGCACATGTTTGCAATAATATGCCATGACACGAAATCGGTTAGTCAAGACGGCCCGTAGTGTGTCCATGTCCACTATCGGCTTTATCGCCGCCACCTGTGGCGTCGGTGCAATCTTTTTGACTTTGGCCAAACTCAGCGCGCTCAGTAAGCGAATGTATACCCAGCCGATATCGAGTTCCCAGCGTTTCGACGACAGCTTCGCGGAGCTTGGCCAGGTATGATGGTTGTTATGCAGCTCCTCACCACCGATGATGATTCCCCAAGGAACGATATTAGTTGAAGCATCGGCGCACTCGTAGTTGCGATAGCCCCAGTAGTGGCCGATCCCATTGATCACACCGGCGGCCCAGAACGGAATCCACAGCATTTGCGCGCCCCACACGGCAATACCCGGCAGGCCGAACAACACGAGATTGATCAACAGCATCAAGAGCACACCCGCAAAATAGTACCGCATGTAAACGTTACGCTCGAGCCAGTCGTCTGGCGTGCCGTGGCTATATTTCGCCAGCGTCTCAGCGTTGCAGGCCTCACGTCGATAAAGCATCACGCCAAGCCAAAGAACCTTGTTAATGCCGACTATCTGTGGACTGTGGGGGTCGTCTGCGCTCTCGCATTTGGCGTGGTGCTTGCGATGAACTGCGACCCATTCCTTAGTCTTCATGCCTGTGGTCAACCAAAGCCAAAAGCGAAAGAAATGGCTGATCAACGGGTGCAACTCCAGCGCCCGGTGTGCCTGGTGGCGATGCAGAAAAATCGTCACCGCCGCGATGGTAACGTGAGTCAACGTCAGCACGAGGACTACGTAACCCCACCAGGGCAAGTCGAACATTCCAATGGGTATCACCATATTAGGCTCCATTTACGGACTCGCGCGCTTTGAACGCTTGAGTGTAGGTCAACCACGTTGACATTGAAAACTCGGAAATTCGTGCAAGAAGCTGATAATGCGCCGGCCACACTCGACAAGCATGGTCACGCGCCGCGATGCTCGCTGTCGGCGCAGGCCCAGGACTGTCTCGCGCAACGCGGGCGCGTACCCGTCGCTAGTCACTCGGGTACCGTTTCCTTCGGCCATCGCTACGCTTGGCGATCATAGTAATGGTCGGCGTAGCGGAGGCACGAACAGGAAATCCCTTGTGACACTCCGGGCAACGGTAGGTCTCGGGACCCTCGCTACCCACCCGCCCCGGTACAGCGACACGAAATATACAGCCGCAAAACCCGCAAGTTTGCTGAAACGTCCCGCGCAAGTACGTCCGTGCACCCTGTGCTGTACTCATTCAAACCCCTCGGCTCGGTCGGTGAAACGAAACAGGCAAGAACTATCGCTGTGGCGGGTCAGAAAAGTGCTTTGCATCAATAGCTGGTGGCTGAAATCCTTCGCGCTCGCCCATTATATTAGCACATCCGGCGTGAGTGCGCTTTCAGGGCTCGTTCAGGCCGATTAGCCGTCTCAGCGGGTCCCCGCTTGCGCACCCGCAGGCGCCGAATGGCTCCCCTCCGACGACACGCAAGACACCGGCGCAAGCGCCGAGGGGCTGACGGCGCCGACGCGCCCGACAACACCTTGGAAAAGGGATAGTCGAGGCCGTGATGATAACGAAGAAGCGCCCGCGCGCGACCGTATGCGCTGTACTGCGCGCACGGTCGCGAGCCGGGTCGGGCCGGTGTGCGTTACCGCCTGACTTTAACCGTGACCGTCTGGCGTCCCCATTGCAGCGCCCGCTTGCGCGATTTGAAGAAAACGTCAATACGGCCAGGGCCTTTGATGGCCGAACCGGTATCCTGCACCACTCCCTCACCATAACCGGGGATAATCATCCTGGTGCCGTAAGGATAGTAACGGATGTCGGCCGCAATCGTTCCTTTTTTTGCTTTGGTACCGCTTGAGGTAATACCGACCTTCTTGCGTTGCCCCTTGCTCGGTCCGCTCGCAACATACTTTCTCCAGAAAAAGACTCTTCCGCGCCGCCAATTGGTGCTGACCTTGTCAGAGGAGTAAGCAGTAACAAGCATCTGGCGTTTTTCGTAGTGTACGCAACCCGTGAACGACAGGGCGAGTATCGTGATAAGCAGGATCACCGGCATGTAGCGTTGCCCACCGGTCCGTCGCATCCAGTCTCCCTTTCGCGTAGTCCTGGGCGAAACCGCGCTTGATCCTAGGCTCCCTGCCAAAGAGATGCAATAGCGTGGGGCACCCGTCCGGTCACGCCTTCATCCAGCCAGTGCGACGGCTGTCGGCTGCAACGGCCATGTGCCGGCCCAAGCGTAATTGACGCCACGATCGCTCACTGCATCCAGAATGCCTGTCGCGCAATCACCGTCGATATGAGAATCAAGGTCAGCACCACGGTCATTAAAGTGGTGTGTCTGTCAGTCATAGGCTCCTCCCGGTGGTTCATGACTAATGGCTTCCTATCTAGACAGAAATAGCTGAGAAGATGCTATGACAGGCGTGATATCCGTCACGGGGGCAATGTGAAAAATTTCACAGGTTGAGCCCCGCTACGTGTCCGGTCTCGATTAGCGGTATCCTGGGTGCAGCGGTGGTGCTCGGTCGGACGCGCCCACATTATCTAAAGAATAGCGCCCCGCTCATCAAGAGCGTACTCGCTCAGCCGAGCGACGACGAAGTTGTACGCATCGTCCACGGAATCGGTCTGGTGGAAAAGGTTCAAGTCTTCTGGGCTGATGCTGCCATATCTAATTAACGCCTCGAAATTCACGATCTCGTCCCAGTACTTTTTTCCAAATAGCACTACCGGCAAGTGCTTACGCATCTTACGGGTCTGCAACAGCGTGAGTAGCTCGAACAGTTCGTCGAGCGTGCCGAATCCGCCAGGAAAAACAATCACCGCCTTGGCAAGATATGCAAACCAGAACTTGCGCATGAAGAAATAATGGAAATGGAAGGATAACTCGCGGGTGACGTGCTGGTTGTCGAATTCCTCGATGGGGATAGAGATAGTGAGCCCGACATTCACGCCCTTGGCCTCAGACGCGCCGCGGTTGGCCGCCTCCATGATCCCCGGACCGCCGCCGGTGCAGACGACAAAACGCCGCTCATCATCGGCCAACTGCTTTGACCATTCCGTCAAGCGTCGCGCCAGCTCTCGCGCGGCTTCGTAATACTGTGACATCTCGAGGTGTCGGCGGGCTAGGGCAATATCGCCGGTTCCATTTTCGGCATCCCGCAGTTCCTGCTCCGCCTGCTCACGGGACACCATTCTTGCCGAACCCATGAAAACGATGGTGTCATCGACACGATAGCGGGCAAAGCGACTCTCCGGCTCCAGATATTCGGAGAGTATGCGCATCGGTCTGGCATCCCGACTGTTGATAAAGCCCTCGTTGAGATATGCCTCAACCGACCGTTGCCGTCTCTGAGCCATAATTGCGTCGTCCTCTTTCTACGTTGAACGTCTACTTCAAGAATTGATCTCCAATCGCTGCGCGACTCGCCGTATCCAGCATGAAGAGCGGAGGTGGCGCAGGCACTCAATTCGCGGGAAAAGCAATGCTGCTTCATATTCAAGCATTCCCTGCGTCCTCGCCTTGACTGAGCTCGCCGCAGTGTGCGCCTTGGCCTAGCCGGCCCTCTTTCGGGGCGTCATGGCTTGCTCAGCCGTCTATAGGTCATGAGATAGCTTCTACTAGGGAGAAACACGCAAAAGTTGGGATCACCACGCTAGAATAGCAAATATACGGCCTATGCTCCGTTTCAGCTGTTGTTGGAACGACGCGTTAAGGCGTCCGCGTCTTTTACCCAAGTGCTGCGGGCTTTGACACTCGGCGGGCGAATGCTTGTCGCCAGCAGGCGTAGGCGACAAGACCTGTCGCAGAGGCTTGGTTCCTCATGCAACTGGGCAATTTTTACTTGCAACATGCTTCGAAGTATGATCAAAAAGGCCAGCAAGAGAATCCGGCCTCATTTGGTGAATAACAAATGTTTCGGGCAACCACGACCGAAGGTTTGATCCGGGCGCAAAGCCAGGAGGCTCGCGCAGTCACCGCTAAGATGTCTTGGCTGCCGCTGCTCGCAGGCGTGTTGGCCCTTGCCCCGCTGTCTCATACGCCTGCGAGCGAAACAGGTGCGGCATTCGAGCGGTTCTTCGGCACCTACCTGGGGACATCCGACACGATTCCGGACGGCGAACATCGGCCCCGCGAGCTAAGCGTCACGATTAGCCCTTACCAGGAGAAAGGATTCGCAATCGACTGGAAGACTACGCAGCACAAGACCGGCGGCAGAGTAAAAAAGAGCGGGCTATCGGTCAATTTCATTCCGACCCACCGCTCAAACATCTTTGCATCCGCGATGCGCAGAGATCTATTCGGTCACCAAGTGCCGCTAGATCCGATGAAAGGGGATCCGTTTGTGTGGATAACGATAAGCGGTGACACACTCACCTTGTATGTCATTCGGATCGCCGACAGTGGCGAGCAAGACCTGCAAATCGACAAGCTAACGCGTACACCTGAGGGCTTGTACGATGAATTTATCAGCTTCTATGGCTCCGAACCGGTGCGCCGCTTGACGGCGACGCTCAAGAAAAACGGGGGATGATCGGGCAACCCGCTGGGGACGGTCCTCGCCGCACCTTTTCGTCGTCAAGACCGTGGGTGGAGCAGGTTACGTCTTCAAGCCCGCTGGCAAGCCTTAAGCGTGCGCAGCGACGGGCAGGTAATCGACGGGCTGGATGCCGTAATGGCCAGCCGGCAGGACTTTCGCAATCTGGTACGGCTTTCCATGCGGGGCCGTCTCGCGCGCCAGATCCACCGCACGAAGCGCGCGATAAGGCGTCTTATCCGGCCGCAGTACCACGACCACCTGAGGCTTGAGACGCTGCTCCCTATTCATCGTGCGCACGACGCCGAACTCCTCCGTGTTTAGCATGACTACGCTGCCGATCGGGTAAATACCGATGCACTGAATGAACTCCTCGATTAGCTTGGGCTCAAAGTCTTTGCCGCCCCAGTCATACATTTTATTAACCGCTTCGAGCGGGGAGATCCCCTTCTGGTGCACCCGATCGCTGGTGATTGCATCATAGACATCGACGATGGCCGCAATCCGGCCGAACTGGCTGATTTGATCCTTTTGTAAACGCTGCATATAGCCGCAGCCGCTATAACGCTCGTGATGTTGACGCGTAAACTCGATGGCTTTGTCGGGTATACTGTTCGTGCGCTGCAGGATCTCTACCCCGAGCGGCACGTGAGTTTTCATGATCTCGAACTCGCGTTCGGTCAGCTTCCCTGGCTTGTTCAGGATCGCATTGGAAACACGCATCTTACCGACGTCATGCAACAACGCACCCAAGCCGAGGACATTGAGCGTATCTTCGCCCATCCCCAGGTGACGCCCGAACACCAACGCCAGTATCGAGACGCGCAGGCAGTGCAGCGCTGTATAGTCGTCTTTATTCTTGAGATGGGTGAAGCAAACTAGGGCGTCGGGGTTGCGAAGCACACTCTTGGCCATGGCGGCGACAACCTGCTTCGCTAACACGGTATCGATGCTCTTGCCAAGGTGTACGTCCTCCATGATCGTGTAGATCAGTGTGGTGGCCTGCTCGTGGGTTGCTCGAATCGTCTCGACCTCCTGCTCGAGACTGGTCCCAGCCTTCGCCGCGAATCGTGGGTGCGGTCGCTGGGGCACCGTGCTTTCAACGACGCGAAGCTGCGGGCGTGCCGAATGTTGTGTCGCATCGACCTGCGGCGCGCGTCGTACTGTTTGCCACAGTCGACCCTGTTTATAGGCGGTCGCCCCATGCGGGCCGTTATCCACAAAAACGTAGCGGCAGTATTTCCTTAGGAGATCGAGGTCTTTTTGCGTGGCTATCTGAAAGCCTTGGAACAGAAATGGGGTCTCGCGCCATGGGCGATCGAGCTCGCAGACATACATGCCCTGGGCGAGGTCATCGACGTTGAGCTTCCTTCGCACTGTGCTCCCCTCCTTGGGATCCCGTCGTAAATAGTATAGTCGATAAGCCCCAGGTTCTGGCCTAAATAACAAGGAGGGCGACCGGAGGCAAAAGCCCCCGCACGCCTAGTCGGGACGCACCAGATGCCTAATTTCACCGAACGTCACGTACTCGCCACCGCCCAGCCGTCCGACGGGATTCAGGCGCTCGGCATGGACCTTGAGCCGCCCCTTGGCGTCGCGGCTACAGACGGTGTCGTCGACATACACATGCTTGACCTGACCCAGAATCATCGCCTGCGGCGTCGGTCCGATGTCCTGGATCTGGTAGCACTCGCAGGCATAGGCCACACGGCAGTCCGCCAAGCGCGGTAAGCGTGAGCCAGGAAAATCCGTCAGCGCAAGCCCGAGCTGCTGGACCTCGGACACTCCCGCGGGCAAGGTGGCAGAGCTCTGGTTCATAGCCTCGAGCATGCTCAAGTGCACAATGTGCACCACGAAGTCATGTCGCTGCTCGATGTTGACGCGTGTGTCCTTGAAGCCGCCGTCCGGCTTTGGTCCCACGGAAATCATCAAAAGCGGCGGATTGGAGCACACGGCGTTGAAATAAGAAAACGGGGCAAGGTTATAGGTCCCGTCCGCGTTTTCCGACAGCACCCACGCGATCGGCCGTGGGATCACGGTCTGAATAAGGGTGAAGTACACTTGTGCCGGACTCAGGTCGTTCAGATCAATATTCATGCACTCGGGGCTCTCGTCGTTATCGGGTTCGATACATCTAGCTTGGCTCCCTACCTAAAGAAAGGAGCGTAGCCGCACTGCAATTTTGTCCAATTTGCAGCGACCTTGCATCCATTGAAGTCAAACCGAGCGGAGCACGAACACGCCGCTGCCCTCTGCTCGGCAATTTGCCCACGGCGCGTCGGGCCGGCATCCATTGCAAAGCTGAATCGAGGGCGCCTGCAGGCATAAAACCTTAAATCCCGCGTGTGGAAGCAAGTGCGTGGCGGCCAATGCTAGTGTCGCTGCGTCCTCTGGCCTGAATTCCTTCTTGCCAACGCGGGTGAGGCTTGGCAGCGCGACGTAAGGAATACCTAGGCTACTCGCCCCCAGCCTGCCGCGAGATTTCGCCGCATGTATATGATAATAAGCTACAGATCCGCCCGCGTACGGACCACATCGAAGACGGTGCAACGGCCTCGGCCTTGGTGATTAAAACTATGACCCGTAAACAGATTAGCTTTTTATTCCTGAATGTTGGGCATTTCCTTGATCACCTGTTCGTGCTGATTTTCGCCACGGTGGCCGCACTTGCCCTCAGCACCGAGTGGCAGATGAGCTACGCCGAGCTGATTATCTACGCCACCCCTGGCTTCATCGCCTTTGGCGTGTGCGCGATCCCAGCTGGCTGGATAGCCGATAAGTGGAGTCGCCCGGGCATGCTGGCGATCTTCTTTATCGGCATCGGAGCGAGCGCGTTGCTTACCGCGCTCGCGCAGACACCGTTACAGATCGGTATTGGCTTGTTGCTCATCGGCATCTTCGCGGCCATCTACCATCCGGTGGGGATCGCTATGGTGATCCACGGTCGCCAGAAGACTGGCGTTCCGCTGGCGGTGAACGGGATTTTCGGCAACATGGGTGTCGCCTGCGCGGCCTTGTTTACCGGCGCCTTGATCGATCTGCTCGGCTGGCGCTGGGCTTTCGCATTGCCAGGCGCGATATCGGTGTTAATAGGCGTGGTTTACGCGCTTTTTGTTCATAGCGGACGCACCGTCCAAGCTCAAGACAAGCAAGATGTCGGCCCGGTGGTTGCAACCGGTTTTACCGTCGAGCAGTCAGTTCTGGTTCGGGTGTTCGCCATCATCTTTTTTTCTACGGCGATCGGCGGCTTGATCTTCCAGAGCACAACCTTCTCCTTACCGAAGGTTTTTGCCGAGCGGTTGCTCGACCTCGCCAGCACAGCAACGCTGGTTGGCTGGTATGCCTTCGTTGTTTTCGCCGTCGCCGCTTTTGCCCAACTCGTCGTGGGCTACCTGGTCGACCACTATTCAATACGAACCGTATTTGCCTTTGTCGCGGGCCTGCAGGCCGTGTTTTTTGCGTTGATGTACAACCTTACCGGTCCTTGGGCACTCGTCGTATCGGTAGCCTTCATGCTCGTGGTGTTTGGTCAGATCCCTATCAACGACGTGCTCGTCGGTCGTATCACTCGCAGCGAATGGCGCAGCCGCGTCTATGCGTTTCGCTACATCGTGACCTTCGTGGTGAGCGCCTCAGCGGTACCCCTGATAGCCTGGGTGCACAGCAGCTGGGGCTTCGCGGCGCTGTTTATGGTGATGGCGATCGCCGCGGCAAGCATCTTTGCTGCCGTGCTCGCGCTCCCCCATACGAGCGTCGTGAGCGGCGAAGCGTCGCGCGCCGCGGCGGCGGATTAACCGTGATGTTTGGGCACCGAACGCCTGGCGTGTGCTGATCCGGATAGACCCCGCCGCAATCGCAGGAGCAAGGCCTGCGCCTTTGCATCGCCGGCATTTGCCGCTTTGCTGATCCATGCCATGCCCTTGAACCCATCCCAGGGTACGTCCTCGCCCCTGAGGTAAAGCAGGCCCAGATTGTACTGCGCTGCCGCATGACCGGCGTTGGCTGCGCGTTCGTACCACTTGAGCGCCTTGTCGATCTCTTTGGCCGTCAAATGCCACGTGCCCAGCTTGAAGGCCGCGTCGCAATGCTGCCTGTGCCCCGGCTGCAGCGTCCATTCACGCGGTTGTGCCCGCTTGAGACGCCCCCAACGGGATTGGTGGTGTAGCGGCTGGTGATTGTCCATAGCTTGTACCTCGTGCTTGTCTATGCGCCCTGGTTCCGAGGGCCTGCTCCGCTGCGTCCTTACCGCTACGAAGATACAACCGAGCGCAGTGATTGTGCTGTGAACAAGGTTACTGCGAAATTGTGAGAAATGTCACAGGCGCACGGCATTGCCGGCGAACGCCGTGGATGCGGTAGTATTGCTGGACGCAACCGTCGCATCGCCAGCACCTGCGTACAACCAGCATGGCTTACATCGAGCTTGAATGTGATCGGCAGACGCGAGGGTCCGTTTACCGCCTCACGGTGTCACGGCCACAACGCCTCAACGCGCTCGACTCGAGCGTCCTCGACGAGTTGGCGCGCGCGCTGGCCGCGATCGCCGCAGACGAGCAGGCACGCGTTGCGATTCTCGCTGCCGCGGTTGGTAAGGCGTGGATCGCGGGTGCCGACATTAATGAGATGATGAATCTCGACCGGCACACGGCGGCCGCCTTCGTGCAACGCTTGCACGGCGTCTGCAGAACCGTGCGCGAGCTCCCGGTGCCGGTCATCGCCCGAATCAGTGGCTATTGCCTGGGGGGCGGCCTGGAGCTGGCTGCGAGCTGCGATTTTCGGATCGCTTCGGATGACAGTCGCTTCGGAATGCCCGAGGTCCAGATCGGCCTGCCTTCGGTCATCGAGGCAGCGGTGTTGCCTCGCCTGGTCGGTGTCGGCCGGGCGCGCGAGCTGCTACTGACAGGTCGCCTGATTGATGCCCGCGAGGCCTGTGCTTGGGGACTCGTGGAGACGGTGGTGCCGCGCGTGGATCTGGATACGCGGGTGCTCGAACGTGTGCAGCAGATTGTCGATGCCGCACCCCGCGCCATCCGCGTGCAGAAGGAACTGTGCCGACGCTGGGAGGAGCTGCCGCTTAGCGCCGCAATAAGCGAGAGCATCGACGCATTCGTACGCGCCTATGAAAGCGACGAACCGCATAGCTACATGGAACGCTTCTTGCGCCGTCGCAGGAACAGATAACGCATCCCAGCCCAGCTAGGCGACAGACGGCAAGCCTGCCAGCGCCATCGCCAGCTCAGACTCGTCGTAGTACTGATCAACCAGCTTGCCGGCCATGTAGTCGCTGTACGCCTGCATGTCGAAGTGCCCGTGACCGCACAGATTAAACAGGATGGCCTTGGCGACGCCCTGTGCTTTGCATTGGAGCGCTTCGTCGATGGCCGCCTTGACCGCATGGTTGGCTTCGGGTGCGGGTAGAATCCCTTCGGCTCGCGCGAATTCGACACCCGCGGCAAAACACTCGATTTGCTGATACGCCCGGGGCGCGATCTGACCCAGCGCGGTCAAATGACTGACCATTGGCGCCATTCCATGGTAGCGCAGTCCACCCGCATGAAACCCGGGGGGCACAAAGGTTGAACCCAGGGTGTGCATCTTTACCAGCGGCGTCAGGTGTGCGGTATCGCCAAAATCGTACGCATAGCTGCCTTTAGTCAACGACGGACATGCGGCCGGCTCGACGGCGATGATCTCGATATCATTGCCTCTACGCAGCTTCTCGCCAATGAAAGGGAACGCGACGCCGGCAAAGTTACTGCCACCTCCCGTGCAGCCGATCACCATGTCGGGATAATCGTCGGCAAGCTCAAACTGCCGCTGCGCTTCCAGACCGATGATCGTTTGATGCAGCAGTACGTGATTGAGCACACTGCCAAGCGCGTACTTGGTATCCTCGCGCTGCGCCGCCATCTCGACTGCCTCACTGATTGCGATTCCGAGGCTGCCGGTACTGTCTGGATGCTGTGCGAGAACTGCGCGCCCGGCTTGCGTCAGCTCACTCGGACTGGCGATGCACTGGGCGCCGAAGCTCTCCATGAAAGCGCGGCGATAGGGCTTTTGGTCAAAGCTGACTCTGACCATGAAGACCTCGATCTGTAACCCAAAGAAGGCGCCGGCGATCGCCAGCGCCGAGCCCCATTGGCCCGCACCGGTTTCGGTCGTAATGCGCTTTACACCTTCCTGCTTGTTGTAAAACGCTTGCGCAGTCGCGGTGTTGGGCTTATGACTCCCCGCAGGACTGACGCCCTCGTACTTGTAGTAAATGCGTGCCGGCGTGTCGAGCGCCTTTTCCAGCCGCCGTGCCCGATAAAGCGGCGAGGGACGCCACTGACGGTAAACGTCGCGCACCGGTTCGGGAATCTCGATCTCGCGCTCTTGACTCACCTCCTGCTGAATGACCGCCATCGGAAACAGTGGCGCCAAATCGCTCGGACCGATCGGCTGATTAGTTCCCGGATGCAATACCGGTGGCGGCGGGCTGGGCAGATCGGCCGCGATGTTGTACCACGCCTTCGGAATCTCGCTCTCGGTGAGCGTGAACTTGATGCTGTCAGTCATGGGACTCAAAGCTCCTAACTAATAAGGCACGCTTGCGGCGCGAACGATGTTCGCAGCTAGTGTGCCAGCTTTCGCTGTCCGGGTGAATGCCTATGAGCGGATCGCCTCATGTCCCTCTCTGAGTCTCCTAATCCAGATGTTTGATGGTGGCGCTAGATGGGTCACCCACGATGCGTACCGAGAGCATCGAGTTTTCAAGCGCGATGCGGCAAACAACTCGTTGATACTAATATGCCGAGCCGGATGCTGAACGCCGTTTTCTTACTCGCAGCGTCTCGCCTCGATTGTTCAGAAGCGAAACACTGCGAGAGCAAGCAAAGACCACAGTTCTTTTCAACACAGCCGACTGCAAGGCGAATCATCATGTCTTGTTCTCGGATCGTCATTTTCGTAGTCTTGGTAGGCACGCGGGCATACGAGACAGAAAATATGCGTCGCGGGTTTGCATCGGCTCACGGCAGAGCACGAAAATTCAGGCGACCAAGGGCGGCTAAACCGACTGCAACATATCGCAAAGAGGCCGATGGCGACACGAATACCAGTGCGCAGACTATAATCACTGACAACCGTGCAAGGAGATGCTCGTGAAGAAAAGTGCAAAAATGACGGCCGCTGCACTCAATCGTCCTGCCGCACGCCTGGAAGGTGTGAACGCCTACAGCAATGGTAAGATGAAACGCTATTATCTGCTGTTCGCGGTTAATGGCGGCGCCTTCGCGATCGCCAAGCTGCTCGGCGAGCCCGAGCCAAACGTGGCCGTTGGGGGCCTATCGCTGCCGGCGTTGGCGGTCGGATGCATCGTGTTCACGGCGCTAATGTGGCGCGACATTTATGCCTTTGGGGAGCTGATGCGCCTGCAATTCTTCGGCGGCCGGGATGTGTTCGAGGAAGGCGGCAAGCTCATTCTCGCTTGCCTGTGCG
>CAYGAS010000407.1:0-6829 GCA_964347935.1 uncultured Nitrospiraceae bacterium
CTGGCATTCCGCGAGGTCGTTGATCGCTTCCCCGAAAGTCAATACGCGCGTGATGCAGCACTGCGCATGGCCTATCTCAACAACTCGCTCGCGCGCTACGAGATCGAGGTCGCACGATATTACCTCAACCAAGACGCTTATATTGCCGCACTCAACCGCTGCAAATATGTCATCGATAATTACCAGAGATCACCGGCAGTGGAGGACGCGCTTGGCATTCAGGCCCAGGCGTACAAAGCGATGGGCTTTGACGAGCTCATGCGCGACACGATTAGGGTGCTAAAGGCGAATTTCCCGAACAGCCGCCACCTGGCGGAGATCAACGGGCCTGCGAAAAAAAAGAAAAAGAAGCGCAAGCAAAAAAAGCAGCAACCGCCTCTTCAGTACAGCTCGTCCTGACGGACCTTTAATCGCGCCCTCGACGCCGGAATCCCGAGGTAATGGGGTAACGGCGATCGCGTCCAAATGCGCGCGGCGTAATTCGCACTCCCGGCGCTGCTTGTCGCCGCTTGTACTCATTACGGTCAACCATGGTGACCACCTTTTCCACCGTCTGCAGATCAAATCCGCCAGCGACAATCTCGTCAGGACTCTGATCCTGCTCTACGTAGCGTTCCAGAATCGCATCCAGGATGTCATACGGCGGCAAGGTGTCGCTGTCCTTCTGGTCGGGCGCCAATTCCGCCGACGGGGCCCGTTCCAGAACCCTTTGCGGAATCACCGGGCTGATGCGATTGCGGTACTCGGCGAGTCGGTATACCAGGGTCTTTGGCACGTCCTTGATCGCGGCGAATCCGCCTGCCATGTCGCCATAGAGCGTCGCGTAGCCTACCGCCATCTCGCTCTTGTTGCCGGTGGTGAGCACCATTTTGCCGGTCTTGTTGGATATGGCCATCAGCAGGACCCCGCGGATCCGGGCTTGGATGTTTTCCTCGGTTGTGTCCGCCGGCAGCCCGCGAAATTCTTCGGCGAGCGCCTGCAAAAAGGAGTCGAACATCGAGCCGATCGGTATGATCCGATACCGCACGCCCAATGTCTGCGCCTCCGCCCGTGCGTCTTCCAGACTCATGTCCGCCGTGTAGCGCGATGGCATCATCACGCCTTCAACCCGCTCCGCGCCAATGGCGTCGACTGCAATCGCAAGCGTCAGACCGGAATCCACGCCGCCCGACAATCCCAGCACCGCGCCATTGAAACGATTCTTGGTGATGTAATCGCGCACACCCAGGACGATGGCGCGATAGACACTCTCGATTTCATTCATCGTCGGCGCCATTGACGCGGCGAGTGGAGCGACCGGCGTCGCGGTGGTATCGATGTCGACTGCAGCCAGCTCTTCCTCAAACGCAGGTGCGCGTTGCGTCAGCTCTCCGTCGGCGTCTACCACAAACGACTCGCCGTCAAACACAAGCTCGTCCTGTCCGCCCACGAGATTGACATAAACAATGGGCACCTTGCCGAGTCGTGCTCGCTTAGAGACAATCTCTACGCGCTCACTGGCCTTGTTGCGGTGATAGGGTGAACTGTTGATGTTCACCACAACCCTCGCCCCCGCCCCCGCCGCGCCCTCAACAGGGCCCGGCGCCCAAACGTCTTCGCAGATCGTGATGCCCACCGGCACACCAGCGATATCGACCACGCACGGCCCCGTACCCGGTACAAAATATCGCTTTTCGTCGAAAACGCCGTAGTTCGGTAGATGTTGTTTCAGGTAGGTCGCATGCACCCGGCCATCACGTAGCAAGGATGCGGCGTTGTGAAGATTGCCGTCACGGCGTTGCGGATGCCCTACGATGACATCGATGCCGCGCGTCGCCTGCGCCAGCGTCAGCAGCTGGGCCTCAGCGGCAGCCAGCAAGTCTGCACGAAACAGGAGATCCTCAGGCGGGTAGCCCGTCAGCGCCAGCTCTGGAAAGGCAACCACCTGGGCTTTGAACTCATCACGCGCCCGCTGCCCGGCACTGCCAAGCTTGGAGGCATTCCCGACCACATCTCCGACCAGCAAGTTCAACTGGCCCATAACGATTCGCACGCGTTGACTCCTCATAAACGCCTTCCGCGCACACCGCCGTCGACCCTCAGGGTGTGCGTACTTTGCAGGTCATTTTAGGTTATTGTCGCGTACCACCGTGGCCGACGCCAGATTGTGCCGCTGCGCTCGGCCCGCGCTCTTCGCCCAAGCGTAGTAAAATGGCGCCAAGGACTATGGAGCTCAGCGTCGTAAACAGCCTTGATGAAGTCGTACCCCGGCACTGGGATCAGCTGGTGGGCACGGACAATCCTTTCATGCGCCATGCATTCTTATCGCTACTGGAGCAAACTGGGTGCGTGACTGCGAAGACGGGCTGGGCCCCATGTCACCTCCTCCTGCGCGCGGACAGTACTGAGCGCCGGCGTCTGCTTGGCGCGGTGCCGCTGTACTTGAAGAGCCACTCCTATGGCGAGTACGTGTTCGACTGGGCTTGGGCGGACGCCTATGAACGCGCACAGCTGCATTACTATCCCAAGCTCGTGGCAGCGGTGCCCTTCACGCCCGTCACCGGACCACGCCTGCTTGCCGACCACAGCCGCCGGGAGGAGATTCAACAGCACCTGGCCTCGGCGGCACTGCGCTTAGCTGCCGAGATGCGGGTCTCGTCTCTGCATTGGCTTTTTGTATCGCCAGACCAAATGTCAACACTGGTAAACCACGGCCACTTGCAGCGTACGGGCTACCAGTTCCATTGGCATAATCAGGGATACGATAGTTTCGAGAACTTTTTGTCAAATCTCGCCTCGGCCAAGCGCAAAAAATTAAAGCGTGAACGCCGCTATGTACGTGATTCGGGAATTGTTATCGAGCTCATGACCGGCGATCAGCTTAGGCCATCGGATTGGGATACGTTTTACCGGTTTTATTTGTCGACCATACGCAATCATGGCGCCATTGCCTACCTGCGCCGCGAGTTCTTCGAGGCACTGGGAGCCGCGATGGCGGATCGACTCGTGCTCGTGCTCGCGCATGATGACGGGCAGCCGGTCGCCGGGGCCTTGAACCTGCGCGGCGAAACGACCCTTTACGGGCGCTATTGGGGCGCGCATAAGTACGTGAACGGTCTGCACTTCGAAGTGTGCTACTACACAGCTATTGAATACTGCATTGAAGAAGGCCTCTCACGTTTCGAGGCCGGCGCGCAAGGTAAGCATAAACTGGCGCGCGGTTTTTTGCCGACCACCACCTATTCCGCCCATTGGCTACGGCACTCGGAGTTTGAGCGTGCGGTGGCAGACTTTCTGGGCAGAGAGCAAGACGGTGTTGGATACGCTATAACGGAGTTAAATGAACGATCACCCTTCAAGCGCAGGGACACCGACTCGATGAGCGAAGGCCCTAGAGGCTAACGCCGCCGCCATCAGTGACGAGGCCTCAGTAACGCATGTTCATACTGCCATCTGATTCGAGCGATCTGCGCTTTCCCCCCGTTGAGCTTGCATCACCGGAAGGCTTGCTCGCCATCGGCGGCGACCTGTGCAGCGAACGCCTGCTCGAGGCATACCGGCACGGTATCTTCCCATGGTACAGCGAAGGCCAGCCAATCCTTTGGTGGTCACCCGATCCTCGGGCCGTGTTGCTGCCCGAAAAAGTAAAAATTGCTCGCAGCCTAAAGAAAACGCTTAGACGTGGCGTGTATCGCGTAACGCTGGACACCGAGTTCGAAAAGGTCGTCCGAGCTTGTGCTGCGCCCCGCGAGCACAACCGCGACGGCGGAACCTGGATCACGCCCCAGATGATAGATGCCTACTGTCGCCTGCACGACCAAGGCTATGCACACTCGGTGGAAGCGTGGAGCGGCGATGAGCTCGTCGGTGGCCTGTACGGGGTTGCCTTGGGCGGCGTGTTTTTCGGCGAGTCTATGTTCAGCCGACACGCCGATGCGTCGAAGGTTGCGCTCGTAATTCTGGCAAGACAGCTCGCTGCATGGGGTTACGTGCAAATCGACTGCCAGCTGCCATCCCCCCACCTGGAAAGCCTGGGTGCGACCCCGATCCGACGCAAGGATTTTCTGCACCTGCTCGACATTGCGCTTGCCATGCCTGACCGGGTCGGGCAATGGCAACTCGATGCCAATCTGAAAATCGTTTGACCACGCCCGGCGCGTTCATCGCATGCGATCTAAGCCAGCCCTATGACAGCCCGAGAGTCGGAACCAACCTTCTACATCTCTATGCCGCATGCCTGCAGTTATCTGCCGGGACGCATAGCAACAACCCTTTTCGTTAACCCACAGGAAATACTCGACACACCGACATTTGCTGAACTCACACGTCACGGCTTTCGGCGAAGCGGCAATTTTGTCTACCGGCCGCATTGCCACGAATGTCAAGCGTGCATCCCTGTTCGCATCCCTGTCAGGCGCTTTCGCCCGAACCGTTCGCAACGGCGCACGTGGAATCGAAACCGGGATTTGACCGTGCGCCGCTGCGAGGCGGGATTCAAGCGTGAACACTTCGAGCTGTACTTACGCTACCAGCGCAGGCGGCATCCCGGCGGTGGAATGGACGAGGGCGATCCCGAGCGATACAAGAAGTTCTTGCTGAGCCGCCATGCACCGACAGCGTTCTACGAGCTGCGTCGCAACGACACGCTGCTCGCCGTCGCCGTGGCCGATATCCTGCCCGACGCGCTCTCCGCCGTTTATACCTTCTACGACCCGAACGAACTGCGTCGCAGCCTGGGCGTGCTCGCCATACTGGTCGAGATCGAACAGGCAAGGCAGCTCGACTTATCGTGGCTTTATCTCGGCTACTGGATCGAGCAGTGCCAAAAGATGAACTACAAGCGCAACTTCGAGCCGCTGCAAGCCTATCGCAGCGGTGTCTGGCGGACTTTGGGCGAGGGTCAGTAGCTCACGACTACGACCAGCGTGGACGGGCCCCGGGCTTCATGGCGCTAGAGCTTTACGGACTCGAAGCTATGCGGCATCATACGCCGCCAAAATCATCTCGCGAACATCTTGCTGTGGAGTTTTCTAGGTCGGAGTAGCCGGTGGCAAAAGAAGAACACATCGAAATGGAGGGAACGATTATCGAAACCCTTCCGAACACGCTGTTTCGGGTGGAGCTCGATAACGGTCACGTGGTGACTGCCCACATTTCGGGAAAGATGCGCAAGCACTACATCCGCATTCTCACCGGTGACCGCGTGACCGTGCAGCTCACACCTTACGATCTCAGCAAGGGGCGTATCACCTACCGTGCCCGCTGAGGTACCGGCGGTTTCGGCCTAATTCGCGCTATGCAGCGAGAACGTCAGCTCCCCGTTCTTCTCGGATACCTTGATACGCCCGCCGTTGGCCAACTTGCCGAAAAGTAACTCATCGGCAAGCGGCTTCTTGACCCGCTCCTGAATGAGACGCGCCATCGGCCGCGCCCCCATGGAGGGATCGTGGCCGTGCTTCGCGAGCCATTTGCGCGCGCGCGCATCCAATTCAATCGTCACATCGCGATCCGCCAGTTGTGCTTCCAGCTCGAGAACGAACTTGTCCACCACGTGGCCGATGGTCTCCTCGTCCAGTGGCTTGAAGCGAATGGTTGCATCGAGTCGGTTGCGAAATTCAGGGCTGAACATGCGCTTGATGTCCTGCATCTCATCGCCGCTGTGATCCTGGTGCGTGAAACCCATGCTTGCGCGCCCCAAGCGCTCTGCGCCAGCGTTTGTCGTCATGACCAGGATGACATTACGGAAATCCGAGCGCCGGCCGTTGTTATCGGTGAGCGTGCCGTGGTCCATGACCTGCAGCAGTAAATTGAACACGTCCGGGTGGGCCTTCTCGATCTCGTCGAGCAGCAGCACCGCGTGTGGATGTTTATTGATGGCATCGGTCAGCAAACCGCCCTGGTCGAAACCAACGTAGCCCGGCGGTGCGCCGATGAGGCGTGAAACCGTGTGGCGCTCCATGTACTCGGACATGTCAAAGCGGATCAGTTCGACCCCCATCACCCGTGCCAGCTGGCGCGTGACTTCAGTCTTGCCGACGCCGGTGGGCCCAGAGAACAAATAACACCCGATCGGCTTCTCCGGGTGTCCTAGCCCGGAGCGCGCAAGCTTGATCGATGTGGCGAGGGCGTCGATCGCCTCGTCCTGACCGAATACGACCAGCTTCAGGTCGCGTTCGAGATTGCGCAAAGCATTGCGATCAGACGTGGATACGCTTTTCGGGGGAATTCGTGCGATCTTGGCGACAATGCCTTCAATGTCATGCACGCCGATGGTCTTCTTGCGTCTGCTGGGTGCCAGCAGCTGCTGGCTCGCGCCAGCCTCGTCGATCACGTCGATGGCCTTGTCCGGTAAATGACGGTCATTGATGAAGCGATGCGATAGCTCGACCGCGCTGCGCAACGCCTGTTGCGTGTATCGGATCTTGTGATGCTCCTCGAAGCGGGCCTTCAAACCACGCAGGATCTGCACGGCCTCGTCCACCGAGGGCTCGGTGATATCGATCTTTTGGAAGCGTCTGGAAAGCGCACGATCCTTTTCAAAGATATTGCGGTACTCCTGATAGGTGGTAGAGCCGATACATTTCAAATCGCCCGACTGCAGCGCCGGCTTCAAAAGATTGGACGCATCCATCGCCCCGCCCGAAGCTGCACCGGCACCGATAACGGTGTGGATTTCGTCGATGAACAGGATCGCATGCTGTTGCTTCTTGATCTGATGCAGCACCGCCTTGAGGCGCTTTTCGAAATCCCCGCGATACTTCGTGCCTGCGAGCAGCGCGCCCATGTCGAGAGCGTAAATGGTGCTCTTGGAAAGCACAGTGGGCACCTCGGCATCGACGATCTTCTTCGC
>CAYGAS010000408.1:0-1764 GCA_964347935.1 uncultured Nitrospiraceae bacterium
CGAAGCGTCATGGCCGACCTAGAGGAGCTGGGCCTGGTCCGTTCGCCGCACACGTCGGCGGGACGGGTACCGACCGAGCAGGGTTATCGCGTGTTTGTCGACAGTCTGCTCACCGTGCGGCCCTTGCAAGCCAAGCAAATCCGGCGCTTCCAGCACCAGTTCAGCCACGAGGAGGACCCGAAGCAGTTAATGGAGACCGCTTCCCACCTGCTCTCGGAGATGAGCCATCTGGCCGGACTGATCATGATTCGGCGCAGCGACCGCTCGGCTGCCCTGCGCCAGCTTGAATTCGTTGGTCTCTCGGGCCAGCGTGCCCTCGTCATCCTCGTGACTGAAGACGGGCAGGTCCAAAACCGCGTCATCCACACCGAACGGCGCTATTCTTCCGCCGAGCTGGTGCAGGCAGCCAACTATTTCAACCAGAGCTACCGAGGCATGTCGATTGGCGACGTCAAACAGGCGCTGCTTCAGGAAATGCAGCAGACCAGCGAGGAGATGCAGCGCCTGATGCAAGTGGCGCTCGACATGGCGCGTAAGGTCCTGCTGGACGACAAGCAAGACAGCGATGAGTTGATGGTGCGAGGCGAATCAAAGCTCATGGAATTTCCCGAGCTGGGCGACATCCAGAAGTTTCGGAGGCTGTTCGAAGCCTTCACCACCAAGCGCGATCTGTTACATCTGCTTGATCGCAGCATGCGTGTCGATGGCGTCAAGATCTTTATCGGGAGTGAGTCCGGCTATGAGGCCCTTGAAGGCTGCAGTCTGGTTACCGCGCCCTATACCCAAAGCGGAAATGTCGTCGGCACCCTCGGGGTCGTCGGGCCCACCCGCATGCCCTACGAGCAGGTCATACCGCTTGTCGACGTCACCGCGAAACTGTTGAGTAGTGCATTGTCTTCGCTCGACCGCTGACCCGGCGGCTTGAAACCTCTGCATGCGCCCCCATACACAGTCAATCGCTGTGTGACCCACAGGGGGCCGGGTCTATGACTCGAAAAAAGCAGGCCAAAACTGAGACCGAAACATCGTCGACGGTGAAACCCGCCGGCGAGACCAGCGCGGGAGCGGGTGAGCCCACCCCTGGCGCTGTGACGGCGACGGACACCACGACCGCTGAAGAGGCGCTCGACACTGAGGCTCGCCTGGGCCAGATCCACGAGGAACTCGAACAAGTTCGCCAAGAGGCCGCCGCGTCCTTGGACAAATATCTGCGTGCCAAGGCTGAGGTGGAAAATACGCGCCGGCGCGCGGAAATCGATGTCGCCAATGCCCGCAAGTTTGGGATCGAGCGCTTTGCGACCGAGCTGCTGGCGGTACGCGACAGCCTCGAGCTGGCACGGACGGTAGATATCCAGCAAGAGAATCAGTCGGCGCTGGAGAAGATGCACGAGGGGCTCGACTTGACCTTAAAGCTCCTCGACACGGTATTCGAAAAATTCACCCTGAGCATTATCGATCCGCAGGGGGAAAAGTTCGATCCCGAGCGTCACCAGGCCATGAGCGTCGTCGAAAACACGGTCACCCCCCCAGGGCATGTGGTGCAGGTGGTGCAAAAAGGCTACATGCTGCACGAGCGCCTGCTGCGTCCGGCGATGGTGATTGTGGCCAAGGCGCCCGAGTCCAAGCCGGAGAAGGAAGCCACTTGAAACTGCCTGCAACATCCCCATTTTTTTAGCTTAAGAACGTAGTCGAGCGGGAAGGAAATCATCATGGCAAAGATTATTGGCATCGATCTAGGTACGACGAATTCCTGTGTCGCTGTCA
>CAYGAS010000409.1:0-6798 GCA_964347935.1 uncultured Nitrospiraceae bacterium
CCATCAGCCTTAGTGCGCCCTATCAGGCGGAAAACGGCGCGCTCGTGCCAGTCGAGGTGTCAACCACGCTGCCGCGGGTCCAATCGATCGCCATTATCGTCGATAAGAACCCCCGGCCCCTGGTTGCCGTGACTAACCTCAGCGGCGCCGAACCCTTTACAGGCTTGCACATCAGAATGAGTGAAACCTCCGCCGTGCGTGCGGTCGTGCAGTCCGACGGACAGCTGTACACGAACACAAAACTGGTCAGGGTGACCGTCAGCGGCTACGGTGGCTGATGCACCCGTGTAGGCTATGGCTCGAGGAACACTGGTCAAAACGAGGCAACGAGGCGACGTAACAGAGATTCTGTGCTTGGTCGACCATCCCATGGAAACGGGCAAGCGCACCGACTCGCGGACCCATGCAGTGATTTCAGCACACTTCATCCAGAAAGTTATTTTTGAAGTCAACAACCGCACGGTCGCTGAAGTGGACATTGGAACAGCGATCGCGCGGGATCCTGTATTTACCGTGCGCGTAAAAGGCGCCAAACGCGGTGACTCGATTCGAGTGAAATGGACTGACAATAAAGGTGAGAAAGGCGGCGCCGGCACCACCGTGTGATGCGCGCCTCAAGCCGCTTCACAGGACGCCGGCGACAAAATGCAAACGACATACGGAGTGCACCTATGAACAATTGGCTAATCGCGCTTACGGCAACAGTCGCAACCTTCTCGCTGCAGCTGCCAGCACAAGCGGGACCGGCAGAGGATTTGCGCGCTTTTCAGGACTACTTCCGTAAGACGTTCGCCAATGTACCATTCGATGATTTCGCCAACGGTCTTTACGCCTTGCCGCAAGGCAGCGATGCGCGTCAACAATGGCAACAGGTGATGAAGATGCCGCCCTATGAGATCGATTTGGAGCGGGGCAAGCAATTCTGGGAGCAGAATGGCCTCGGAAGCTGTTTCAAGAATGGTGGGCGCAACATTGCGCAGCACTATCCCTATTGGGACTCACCTACTAAGATGGTGCGTACCATCGAGCTGGACATTAATGAGTGTCTGACACGCAAGGGCAAGGCGCCTATCAGTGATCTGAAAAAAGGAACCATGGCGCAGGTCGCGGCATATATGAAGTCGTTATCCCGCGGCCAGCGCGTGAACATTGCTATCTCCACACCCGAGGCGCTGGCAGCGTACGAGGAAGGCAAGCGTTTTTACTGGTCCAAACGTGGACAACTTAATTTTTCTTGCGCCGATTGCCACGTCGCCAATGCCGGCAGGCGACTCGGTGGCGAGCTTGTCAGCCCGGGGCTCGGTCATACGGTGGCTTACCCGGCCTACCGGGCCACGTGGGGCGAATTGGGAACGCTGCACCGACGCTACGCCGGCTGTAACGAGCAAGTGCGCGCCGCTCCGTTCAAGCCACAGAGCCGTCAATACCGCCGTCTCGAGTTCTACGAAACCTACATGCAGCAAGGCCTGCCGCTGGTTGCACCCAGCCAGCGGCCCTAGGCCGAACACCATCATCACTGCCGCGCCAGCTGTGCTGGGGAAAACGTTTGCCGACCGGCGCGGGTTTGCCCCAACGCCCCCACCCCTGATCCCCTCGCCCGACGGGATCAGGGGGAGGCATTCACGCGAGAGCGTTCGCCCGTGGACTGCGTTAGATCCACGCGCACGCGCTGCCGGCTCCAGCCATGCACCTTGTCATGTGCCTCGACGAAAACGACGGCCGTGCCCTCGGGAATTGCGATCCCTGACAGGCTGCGGGTGAACGGCTGCTCCTCCACATGCGGGTGATAAAGCGTGCGGGTACCAAGCACACGGCCGTCAACCGTGACCACCCGCCAGGCATCCGCATAATGATTCCAGCCGCTATCGGCATGACGCAGTGTCGTGTCGACACTCCACGTCCTGCCTTGCTTATTGAGCGTGACGGCCACCACCTCGACATCACCGGCGTACCCCGCCATCGATGCAAAGGCAGAGAGTGCTGCAAATAGACGCAGTAACGTAGGCACGGCTGATTTTCTCCAGATCGATAAGGCGATTCGCCCGAGCGCTACGAGAGCAACGGCCAGGAACGCAGGACCTGATAGCCGGCCCCGCTCGGATAGGTCTTTGACTCTACCAGCACGAAGCGATCGACGTGCCAGGTAATCGGCGCGATAGTACCCACCCTCTGCGCGCGTCGTACCTTCCTTGCCAATGTCACGTGTGCTCGGTACTCACGATTCTCGGGCTGCAAGCCGCATTCTAGCAGCGCCCGGCGCAACTCCTCGACTAACGCGGCCAGCGGCGTAGGCACGTCGGCTGCCACCCATACGATGCCCTGCTTGGTTCGGTGCTCGACGCGATCGAGTGTCAGCGAAAAGCCGTGACCGCCCACGCGTGCGGCCATGCGCTCAACACAGTCCCGCGTACTGCCTTCTGTTGGGCCAAGAAAGAGAAGGGTGGCATGCAGATTTTCCGGCCTGACTGTGCGCCCGTCGCCCGCTCGCACGACCTGGGGGACTAGGGCCGCCAGACCACTGCGGACGTTTTCGTCAGGCCACAAGGCGAAGAATAGGCGTTCACGACCTTGCGCAGATCGGTCCTGTTTCGTTTCGTTGCCTGCCGATACCGATCGCCTGCCTTGCATGGAGATTTGATCCGGTGCACTCTCGATGGCTTGCTTTTACGCGAGCCTGCCTGCCCCGGCAAGGGTGGGCGCTCTGCCGACAGGGCCCGGCTATCGGGGGCCGTTTTCTCGATCCCTAGGACAATGTGAGTGATGCAACGCACAAGATACGTGGCTGAGCAGCATGCAAGACACCATGTCTGACCAGCTGCAACAGGTGTCGGCGCACCTGCGCGCGCTCAATCCGCCGGAGTTTCAGCCGAGCAAGCGCCTGGCGGCACGCACGCCCAACCGGCGCGCGCAATGGCACGTTAGCAGGTCGATGCGTCCGAACGCTGGAGACAGTGACGCGCCACCATCTAGGTGCTCGAAGGGCTCACTGACTGGCAGCTCGCCGACATCGGCATCCGGCGCGAGGCGATTCCCGCCGCGCTCGATCTACCCCTGGTGAATCGCGGCGAGCGGGGTCGGCGGTCGAAGGCGACGGACCCCGCCGGATCGCCTGGTCGCTAAAGAACGAGCCGGGGCCGCTTACCAGCCGCCGGCCTCGGCGGTATCTACCATTCCCTTACTCAACGCGACCAGCGGTGTAAGCGCAAACCTCACCATCGCACGCAGTGATTCGTGCTCACGAATAGAGTCCGCAAGCGGCGGGCTGAAACGGTAGTACTGCTCGACAAACGCCCGGCCCCAGCGGCGCGGCAGCAGGTACTGATCACGAAACGCCCGCAGATAATGCACCTCTTGCGCCATGGCGCTGCCATAGGCGGCCGTGGCGATGAAGCAATCGTCGTCATCATCGCTTGTGCTACCGCCCGTGTTGATTGAGCTGACCACGCTGATCGTAATCACCTCGGTGGTGACCCCACCTTCTCCATCATCGGCCGTGAAGGTCACATCAAATGTGCCGAGCGGCGTCGCGACTGGCCAATCAAAAAGACCGCTCGTAGGAGTCGTCTGGTTAAATGTCGCCCCGGCCCCGATTGGTCCACCCGTCGCCGAGAGCGAAATTGGCGTCGTGCCGTTAAGGTCGGTGGCCGTCACCGTGAGCTTGAAAGGCCTGTTCAAAAACGCCCGCACGGTCGATGATTTCGGCGAGAGGCTCGGCGGCACGTTATTCAGTGTGACATCAACCGTAGCCGTGCCCGTCAGGCCGCCATCGTCAGTCACTGTTAGCTCAAAAGTCAGCACCGTGCCGGTTGCACCGGTCGGCACCGTGAAGCTCGGCCTGGCGGTGTCGGCGCCTGTGAGTGTCGCAGCCGGTCCAACCGGCTGGGTCCAGGCGTAACTAACAATCGTCGCCGGGGCGTTGGCGACACTGGCGCTGCCATCCAAGTTCACGGTCGCGCCGGGGTTGGCGGCGTTCTGGTCGGCGAGAGCAATCGCGGTCGGCAGCGTCGTATTGGCCGCCGACTGCACCGCCTTCGCAGCATCGACAATACCCGCCCCGCAACTCGCCGTCGTACAGTCGGCGCCCGTACCCGTGGGAAAAGTGCGCGCCGTAGCTTGAAGCTTTTGCAAAACTTGCGTCGGGTTGAGGCCCGTGTTGACGGAAAGCATCAGTGACACCACGCCCGAAACATGCGGCGTGGCCATGCTCGTGCCTGAGAGGAAGTTAAACGCGTTATCATTCTGTGCGCTGATCTGGGTTCCATTGCCGTCGTGCGTTGAAAGCACACCGTTCGGGCCGTTGAAATTGTCCTCTCCCCCGGGCGCAGCAACTTCAATCGTGGTGCCGAAGTTACTGTAAACCGCCCTGCCGCCGGCGCGATTACTTGCGAGCACAGTGATCACACCGTTACAACCGGCTGGCGTCGCTAACGCTGCATTGCCAGCATCGTTACCGGCCGCAACGACAACCACCTTGCCGGCCGCAACAATTTGGTCAATAGCATTTTGTTCCGTGGCGCCGCAGGGTAAAGAAGCGCCGAGACTCAGGTTGAGTACATGAGCAGGGGTCGTATTAATTAAGAAGTCGGGGGCACCCGAATCGGCGAGCCCCGCAGCCCACAAACTACCGTCAATGATATCCGATACGAATCCACCGCAGCGGCCGAGTACGCGCACGGGCAGGATGCGTGAGTTCCAATTGATGCCGGCTACGCCGAAGGCGTTATTCGTTAGAGCACCGATCGTGCCCGACACGTGTGTGCCATGCCAGCTGCTCGGGTCAGCCGGTGAACCGAAGAAGCAGTCACCCGCAGCTACGGCATCACCGGGATCAGTAGGATCATCGTCTCGGCCATCGCCATCATTGGCCGTGAAAAACACGCCCGGCAAGTCCTGCGACACGAAATCGTAGCCCGGCAAGAAGCGTCCAGTTCCATCAAGCACGTTGCTGTCCAGATCGGTGTGGGGTAACACGCCCGTGTCTATAACAGCCACAACCACATTCGGATCGCCCATGGTCACATTCCAAGCGTCGGCCAGATTGATGCCGCCAGGCTCCGTAGCGGGGTCAAGGTAGTGCCACTGGCTGTGGTCGAGGAACAAGGGATCGTTGGGAGGAGCGGCCAGGTGACCGAGCGGACGCATAATACGATCGGGCTCGGCGTATTCAACGTCGGGGTCTCGGGCGAGCGTTACTGCGACGGCGTTCGCCTCGGCCAGCGTCATGCGGCGGGGGAGCCGCAGGATCTGGGCACCCGTGGCCATCCTGCGCACGTACGCCAGGGGCATGCGCGCGCGGTTGCCCAGCGCCTGCAACTTGGTCGCGCTCATGGCCACCGCACGTCCTGCCGGACTCGTGGCGCGAAACTTTACGATCAGGCGATCGGTATGATCGACACGTGGCGGCGCGCGCAGGGGGTCTTTACCTCCTGCCAGCGTAAGCGCTGGGACTGCCAACAGCAACACTAGCCCCCAGTGGGTCAATGTCTTCATACCGTCCTATTTACCCCCTGATGGCGAAACCTGCGATCCTGCTCCACATAAATCACGTCGCGTCCGCCGACGCTTCCGGCTGTGCGCACCCGAAAGTCAAGCAACTAACGAGGGTACCGAACGCGTAGGTAATAAAAAGACTGCGTCTCACGTCCACGATTGTCCTCACGGATTGAACAGGCGCGGGTCGACTCCCAGCTGCCTCGCCCGCGATAAACTCTTCGGCCCTGTTATCGTTCGACCGGCAGTTTCCTGTCGTTCCAGTCGAGCATGCCTCCCTTGAGGTTCGAGACCCGCTGGAACCCCATCCCGGTCAGGATGGCGGCGGCCGTGGTGCTGCGCACACCGGCCCGGCAAACCACCACGATCGGTGCCTCCTTGTAAGACTCTAGCTCTGCCACCTGCTGGGTCAATTTGCGCAGCGGCACGAGGCGGCTGCCCCGAATGTGTCCGAGCTCGCCCGCGTATTCTTCCGGCTCGCGCACATCGAGCAGCAAGGGTGGCTGGCTCCCACGCAGGCGCACGTTCACTTCATCGGGTTCGAGCTGGCGCACTTCATTCAATTCGGCAAACCCTGGAAAGGCCGTGCGGTCGTCCTCGATCGCGGTCTGATTGGGCTGAAGCACTTCCTGGATCTTGTTGGGCAATGGGAACTCGATACTGTTCATGAGTTCCACGTACTGCTCGCGCGTGCGCCCGGCCAATCGCGGGTTGTGCTGTTTCTCCTCGCCGATCGTCGACTGGGTGTTACCACGGTAATCATGGCCGGGAAAAACGAGCGTCTCGTCGGGAAGCGAATAGAGCTTCTTTGTGATCGCATCGTACTGCTGGCCCGCATCGCCGCCGGCGAAATCCGCCCGGCCGGTCCCGCGAATCAGCAGCACGTCACCCGTCAGCACACGATCGCCTACATATAGACTTATGCTGTCGGGGGTATGGCCGGGTGTGTGCAAAACCTTGAGTTCGAGCTCGCCGATGCTGATCGTGTCGCCGTTTTCGACATGCTCGTCCACCAGCGGCGCGGGAGCACGCCGGTGCATGATGAGACGGATGCCCAACAAGCGGCGCAGTTCGAAGCTTCCGGTCGCGTGATCGGCATGAGTATGGGTGTCGATCAGCGCATCAAGCTCGAGACGCCGATACGCTAATAGCGCGAGATAACGCTCGAGGCTGTCCTTCTTGGGGTCGACCAAAGCGGCCTTACGCGTCTTGCCGCAGGCGAGTAAATAGGTCTTGCACTGGGGGCCGTTCAGTTCCTGAAAGATCATGTTCGAGGTGCCATTCCGTTTACCGGTCCACCCGCTGTCG